>DASVBA010000715.1:0-5325 GCA_036376095.1 Chryseolinea sp. | reverse complement strand
GGCAAAGCTCTTGGGGTCACAATAGGTTTGTGAAATAATGGGTATAAAGACCAGGCACTTCAATTTACCTTCAAGACTCTTGTCTACATTGTGAGTTTCCAGCAGACCATCGTGTTGGTTCTCGTCAAAGTAGACCGATATTTCATCCTTGAAGGTTGCTTCCAGTTCAAATTTGAGGTGCGATACAAAATCGGTAACCCACCCGTCGTATTTGTTGTCTTTCTGACGGTAGCTTACGAAGATGTCGTATTCGTATCCGGGAACAAGGGAAGCCACATCCTAAATATAACAAATTGCAGTGATGCAATCTGCCGTTCATTGGGGCAATTGTTCTGTATTATTAATACTCCGGTAGATGTAAGCCATGAGTTTAATATTTACATTTAAGCAAATAATACCTCATGCTTTCGATGAATTGGTCTAAGAAAATTCAACCATTGATTGAGAACTATAAAGGGAGGCAGCATCCATTAGAATACAAAGATACCTATCAGCTTTTGGTCATGGTGGTATTGTCTGCCCAGGATTCGGACAGGAACATCAATAAGCTGGCGCCTGACCTGTTCAATGCATTTCCGAATATGGAATCGCTTTCGAATGCTACCGCCGAAACGTTGTACCCTTTCGTGCAGAAGATCCGGAACTTTCGAAATAAAACGAAGTGGCTGCTCGAGCTTTCATCAACAATTAAGGACAATAAAAAGATACCCAAAACCCTTGACGAATTGACGGCGCTGCCTGGCATCGGGCGAAAGTCCGCTAACGTAATTATGCGCGAGGCGGGTGTGAAGGCTGAAGGTATTATAGTCGACCTACACGTTGTGAGGGTCGCACCGAGGTTGGGGCTTGCTGGTGGGACAGATCCCAAGAAAATCGAAAAGCAAATGATGGAATTGCTTTTACCAGAACAATGGGGAGAAGCGGGTATGGCAATTTCTTTTCTTGGGAGAGAGATTTGCCGGCCTTCGAATCCGAAGTGTCCTGAATGTATAATGAAAAAGGTATGTGACTTTTATCGACAAAGCGCCTTGCCACGAAAGGCTGTTAAGAAATCAAAGACTTCGCAGTAATTTCTACGCAGTGTTTTCCGAGAGGTTGGGGGAGACACTGCTGTGACGAATCCCGAAAAAAATACTCACTCCTCAGTCTACCACATCGTAAATAACCACGGGTTTTTCTTTGTTCTTCAGGTTCACTTCGCCAACTCTCACACAGTTGAACGACCCTTTGATTTTTTCAAATGCCTCCTCGTTGATAATTATTTGCGAAGGCAACGCTGCAGATTGAAGGCGCTGCGCTGTATTGACTATGTCACCGATTACAGTATAGTCCAGTCTCTTTAGCGTTGCAGAGCCAATATTTCCTGATATCATCTCGCCCTGGTTTATTCCGATGGAAACACTTGGTGCGTAACCGTTGAAATCTTTGAGGCTATTTATTTTTTTTCTTACCGCGAGGCATGCGTCGACGGCGCGATCGAGGTGATAATCTCCGCGAAAGACTGCCATAATCGCGTCACCAATAAACTTGTCGATGTATCCCCGCTGCTCAATGATCTCTTTTACCATTAAGTCAAAATAGTTGTTGAGAAGTTTAACAACGGTGTCGGGGGATTCTTTTTCGCTTATTGTTGTGAAGCTGCAGATGTCTATGAAGGCAACTGAAGCTTCAACTGTTTCATTTGCCGTTAGCGACGATTCAAATTCACGTGAGTTCATGAAGTTCAATACGGCTTCATCCACATACATTTTGAGGATATTATTTTCCTTGATCGCCATCACCGTCTCGTGCATTTGGGCCACCTGCCGGATCGTCTTTTCGATGGTCACCTCAAGGTCCTCAAAATTCACCGGCTTTGTAACAAAATCAAATGCGCCGCGATTCATAGCTACGCGAATGTTATCCATATCGCCATACGCCGAAACCATAACAGTTTTTGACAAAGGAGAAAGCTCATTGAGTTTGGTTAAGAGCGTCAAGCCGTCCATCTCAGGCATGTTGATATCACTCAGGACGATTGCAACGTCTGGGTGCTCCTGCATTTTCCTAATGGCTTCATGACCATTCGCTGCAAAAACGAACTCATATTTTTTGTCACGGATCTTTTGCCTGAACTTCTGGCGAATCAGTGTTTCCAGATCCGGCTCATCGTCGGCGACTAAGATCTTGGTCATACTTCTAAATTTTTAAGCTTTTCCTTCAGGTAAGAAAAATCGACAGGTTTTGTCAGGAAATCATCTGCACCCAGTTTCATGGCAGCCTGATAATTGTCGTCATCGCCGTTAGCGGTGATCATCATGACTATAGGAGGAGGGGTGGCATATTTGGATTTGATTCGCCGCAACAGTTCAAGTCCATTCATGCCCGGCATGTTGATATCCGATAATATGAGAACCGCTTCGTGTTCATTTGCCTGCATGTATTGCAATGCTTCCTCTCCGGAAAATGCGAACACAAAATTCATTTCACCGCCCTTGATCTCTCTGCGGAAACGTTGTTCAAATAGGGTCTGAATGTCGCGTTCGTCGTCAACTACTAAAATTTTCATAGTGCTAAACTGGTAAAACAATTGTAAATGTTGTTTCCTGGCCCTCGACGGTGTCTACTTTAATTTTACCGCCGTGAACTTTTGTAATTATGTCATTGCTGGGGGACAATCCAAGTCCTGTACCGCCGCCAGTCGGTTTTGTTGTAAAAAAAGGCTGAAATATTGTATTCAGGATACCCTCGCAGGCTAACTGCGGATAAACCACAGCCAGGGCGTTGATGGCTGTTGGTTCTTTTTGACCGTCGCTGTTGCGGCTATGGTGAAGCATACCCTTTACGACAACATTCGCGCGTTTGCAGTGGTCGGGAACCTTCTCCCCATTTTCAGCGATAGCGGCTGCAACCGTTGTTAGTTCCGTAATATTTTCCCTGGCAGTTTCTTCCGTCATTTCCGAGATCATCCCGGCATCAACTTCCGAAAAATTGTTTACAAAATTTAGCAGATTCTGAATTTCATGAGCCGTAAGCTCGCTGGGCGACGCCATCTTCTCAGCCTGAATAAGCTGCTTTTGCGTGGCCTTCAATTCGAGATTTGCTTTTCCGATTTCTTTTTTCTGTTCGAGCTTTCTCTCCCGGGTCCGTTGTATACCATCGGCGGTTACCAGGAAGAGAACGTGTGACACAAGGGGAAGGGGGAACTTCATGCGGCAACTTGGAACCTTAATTTAATCGGGGTATTCACCATTCTCAATGTACACGATTATTTTGCTCCATAAAACTAAACGGCGGGAAGAATTATCCTGAAAATTGTCCATTCTCCTTCTTTCGTTTCGACTTTTAACTCGCCATTATGAGCTTTGATGATATCATAGCTGAGCGACAGTCCCAGGCCCGTGCCTTCACCGGTAGGTTTGGTGGTGAAGAAGGGCTGAAAGATTTTTTCGATAATACTTTGTGGAATGCCGAAGCCGTTGTCTTTGACTGAAATTTCCACTTTGTCGCCCGACTTCTTCGTAGTTACTTTAACTGTTGGCTCATAAGTATTTCCAAGCACCTTCTTTTTTTCAGCGACCGCATAAAAGGCGTTCGTGATAAGATTGAGAACTACGCGGCCGATGTCTTGCGGGATTACGTTGATCGACCCGACCGTTTGATCAAAATTTGTTTCAATAGCAGCGTTAAAATTTTTGTCTTTTGCCCGGCGGCCGTGGAATGCCAATCTCAAGTATTCGTCAGCCAGCTGGTTGATAGAGGTGGGCTCTTTTATTCCGCTGGTGCTCCTGCTATGTTGTAACATTCCCTTTACTATGCCGTCTGCCCGATTGCCGTGATGGAGTACTTTCTGCAGGTTCTCTTTCACATCATCCGAAAGATCCCAGGCTGCGTTTAGGTTTCCGCTTTTTATTTCGTGCTTCATTTCGTCAAGTAGTTCTTGACTCAATTCAGAAAAGTTCTTGACAAAGTTTAATGGGTTTTGAATTTCATGAGCGATTCCGGCGGTGAGTTGTCCTAACGAGGCCATCTTCTCTGACTGAATTAATTGGGCTTGTGTGGCTTTAAGTTCGTCGAGTGAACGTTTAAGGTCATTTGTACGCATGGTTATTTTTTCTTCTAACAGAATATTCTGTCGTTTCAGACTTCGTGAGCGGTATTGAATGATGGAGTAAATGATTGAAATGAAGACTATAACTATTAAAATCTGGAACGCCCACGTTTTCCAATAAGGTTTTGATATCGTGATCGATAGAATTTTTTCAGGACTCATCATTTCCGTACCGATGGTCGATGCCTGAACCAAGAGCTTGTAAGATCCAGGCTGCAAATTTTCCAGACGTATCGGTTGATCGGGTTCGATGTATAACCACTCGTGCTGAATGTCGTCGCCTTGCAGTTTGAACCTGAGGCGGCCCGCGCCCTGCGCATAGTAGTCAATGATTCCTGCTTCGAGGGTTATGTTATTTTCATTGTAACGCATCGATAGTTGTTGCAGGTTATTCACGGAAATCGACAGTGGATATCCCTCGTTATTGACCCTAAGTGTCTTAAAGTAAACTCTTGCGGGGCTAGCGGAAGACTCATTTCCGGGTTGCACTTTTGTTAACCCGAGCGAGCCTGCGGTTATCGATCCAGTAGTAGTGCCGCTTCCAAAATAAATGTTTCCCCTACTGTCCTGACTGCTAGGGGCAAACTGATCGAAGTATTGCTTTTGATATCCGTCGACTTCCGACAGGAAATAAACTGAGCCCGTTGCAGGGTTGACTTTTCCAACCTGTCGAAGCATGTTCGAAAACCAAAGGTTTCCTGAACGGTCAACCTGAGTCGCCACGATTCTCCCATTGGCCTTTTCGTCTGGTTTAAAGCTTTTGATCTTGTTAAAATCTTCATCGTAGAGTAAGATTTCATTTCTCAAGCAAACCCAGTATGATCTGTTGAGTGAGTCGTACTTGATGTCTGACCACTTAAGGGAGTCAAAAACGTGAGGGATTCTCATCCACTTTCCATCGCCCGTAAACTTAAAGGTTGCATTTAGACCGGTTTTGGATAATTCCTCACAAAAAAGCACCCCATCACCGACAACAAATCTTACTTTAGGTCCGGCAAATGGAATCACTAATTCAGCTTCCCGGCTTTCTGGCTTAAGCTCAAAAACGCCATAGTTGTCTTCAGCGATGAGATACTTTCCTCTGAATGATTTTGCGGAAGTTGGACCATAGAGGAGACTATCCAATTGTTTGGATCCGTCGCGGAAATTTACGGGATAGGCGTTCATGTTCTTAAGATCAACTTCATAGACCTTCATGTTCCAGTAATTTAACTGGGTGCCAACACTGATCCAGG
>DASVBA010000692.1:0-3345 GCA_036376095.1 Chryseolinea sp. | reverse complement strand
CCGCCCTCCCAACATGGCAGCAAACCACGGCCATTTTCTTTCTGATCCGGAAGCCGAATGTATTCCGACAAAACCACCGCCACCGCGAATGTAATCTACAAACGCCTGCTTTTGTTGCTCAGTGTCGAATCCTTCATTGTTAGTGCTGGCGAAAATAATACAGCGATATTTCTTCAGTTTATCAGGAGTAAACACAGCCGGATCGTCGGTGGACTCCGCTTTGTATCCATTTTCAGCGGATAACTTTTTCAAGGCCTCGACGGCAGCCGGAATATTATCATGCACATAACCCTTACCATTTTTGGTATAGATCAAAATGTTTTTCTGAGCCTGAGCGGCTTCGATAAACAAGGCTGCAAGACAAACGACTATCAGAATTTTTTTCATAGGAATAGATCAACCGTGAAAAATTACGATGTTCCCCTCGATTCACCCAAACTAATTACACGAATTCTTCCTCCTAACTGAGCAGGATGTCCCAATCTTCATTAAGAGCAGGTATTGCGGTATGTGCAGTGAGATCAAACTGACAAGGAACCACTGCGACATAATTATTGGCGATAGCCCATTCATCATTGTCCTCGCCTTTGTCGAAGTTTACAAAATTGCCCACCATCCAGAAATAGCGACGGCCGTTCGGGTCTACCCGCTGATCGAAGTCTTCCACCCACTTCGCATTAGCTTGTCTGCAGATGCGAATGCCTTTCAATGGTTCATTTCGTTTAGGAGGAAAGTTCACGTTTAACGCGACTCCCTTCGGAAGTCCTTTTTTCAATACCTGAAGAGTGATCTTGCGAATGTATTCCTCTGTGTGTGAAAAATCGGCGTCGTGACCAAAATCTGCCAACGAAAAACCGATCGCCGGAGTACCTTCGATCGCTCCTTCAATTGCAGCCGACATCGTTCCTGAATACAAGACACTGATGGAAGTATTACTGCCGTGATTCACACCACTTACCACTACATCTGGCTGCCTGCCATCCTTCAACACAAAATGCCGGGCGATCTTCACGCAATCGGCCGGAGTACCAGAACATTCAAACGCCTTGACCCCATCAAAAATAAAATTCTCTTCCAATCGAAGGGTTTCTCCAACAGTAATTGCGTGACCCATCCCGGATTGTGGACCATCGGGAGCGACGACGATCACCTCTCCGAGGGTCTTCATAACATTGATTAGTGTGAGGATTCCTTTTGACGTGATTCCATCATCGTTGGATACAAGTATAAGTGGCTTCATGGATAGGTTTAAACGCGCGAGATGAGGTGTGAATTGGAGAGTAGAATGAGTTCCGTCATATTGAATTGTAATAGGCTACAATTCTGGCAAAGTCGTATTTATCGTCATACTTAAGCTTGTTGGCCTTGATATATTTTTCGACATCGTCCGATTTTTTTCCCATCAAACCAAGTAAATCACTTTTATTGCCCGTGAACTCAGTGATGTTGCCCTTTTGATCCAGGAAGAAATATTTATTGACCAAAACCTGTCGTGTAAAGGAGCCGATATAATAAGGAGAAGTATAATTTCTATACTCCAGAACTTCACGGGATAACAAAGTCATTTTGCCTTCCTCAAGAAGTTCAAAAAAAACGGGAGCCCGGTAACCGGTGGCATTAGTGAATGGCAGCGCAAAGATCTGGCGGTACTTCTTTACAGTATTGTCAAATATCTCAAAGAACAGGACCTTGCGGGCGCTGAATGCCTCTGTTCTTTTGTCTTCAAAATTATACTGCACTAAATCCTGCTGGAAATCGTACTTCACCAGCCCCCGGAGTGTATCGCCGTTTTCGAGAACGATCTTGCCGTCGTGCCACAATTCAAATGGCCATTGTTGTGCGCTAACCTTCAGGCTGGCCAAGGCAAAAAGGAGCACTAAGGCAAACAGCCTTGGTCCCAAACCCTTTATTACCCTGAAGTCGCTCATATCAGAACTTGTACTGATGTTATTTATGCTTTTAATATCGTATGCCCCAGCTTGTCACGTTTCGTCAAAAGATACTTTTCGTTGTGCTGGTTAGGGGCTATTTCGATAGGAATATTATCAACAATTTCCAGGCCGTAACCCATAAGACCGACACGTTTCTTAGGATTATTCGTAATAAGCCTGATCTTGGTTATACCAAGATTACGAATTATTTGTGCGCCGATCCCATAATCTCTCTCGTCCATGTCAAAGCCGAGTTTAACGTTGGCTTCAACAGTATCCAATCCGTCTTCCTGCAGTTTGTAAGCTTTTAGTTTATTGAGCAATCCTATTCCTCTTCCCTCCTGTTTCATGTAAAGAACAACTCCCTTGCCTTCTTTGTCGACCATTTCCATGGCTCTGCGCAGTTGAGAACCACAGTCGCATCTGCATGAACCAAAAATATCGCCTGTTACACACGATGAATGTACTCTCACCATCACGGGCTCATCTTTTTCCCACGTTCCTTTTACTAACGCCAGGTGTACCTCGCTCGTATTGGTCTGATCGAAAGCGATAAGCTTAAAATGGCCGTGCTCTGTTGGCATATCCACCTCGATCTCACGCTTTATCAGTGTCTCTTTCCTGAAGCGGTATTCTATCAGGTCTTTTATTGAAACAAGCTTCAGGTTAAATCGTTTCGCCACGTTCACAAGATCCGGTAAACGAGCCATGGAGCCGTCTTCGTTCATGATCTCCACAAGCACGCCGCCAGGTTTGAATCCGGCAAGTCGGGCGAAGTCGATTGCCGCTTCGGTATGTCCCGTTCTTCGCAGCACCCCGCCTCGTTTTGCTTTCAATGGAAAAATATGTCCCGGCTTCCCTAACTCTTCAGGTTTTGTTTCTGGGTCAACTAGAGCACGAATGGTCTTAAATCTATCGTGAGCAGAAATACCCGTGGTGCAACCGTGGCCCCTTAGGTCAACCGATACAGTAAATGGTGTTTCGAAAATCGCCGTGTTTTCTCCTACCATCAATTCAAGCCCAAGCTCTTCGCAACGGTCCTCAATGAGGGGTGCGCAGATCAGACCCCGTCCGTGGGTCGCCATAAAATTGACTATTTCAGGGGTAACGCACTCAGCCGCACAAATGAAGTCGCCTTCATTTTCGCGATCTTCATCATCGACGACTATAATGACTTTGCCATTCTTTATATCTTCAATGGCCTCCTCGATACTATCAAGCTTGATTGGACTCATATTACTCTGGTTTCGGTCTTCTTAAATGTCCCAGCCATTCAACAAAAAATCACTACTAGGTGTTCCTGGAGCTGCTTGCTGGCTGGGCGGCTTTCATCTATTATCATTTTGGCACTACTATACCAAGAAGATTGGCAAGCTCCTTTTCGGCGCCTTTCAATTGTTCGTGAATTGTAAAA
>DASVBA010000691.1:0-2847 GCA_036376095.1 Chryseolinea sp. | reverse complement strand
ATTTACATTGCCAATTCTGTTGAACATTGGTATCATTATATTTTACATCCTCAGTCTTCCCGTGTTTGTTGCGCTCATTCAAAGGGTGAATCTGGTCGATGTAACAACTTTCAATGGAAGGTCTTTCTTGTGGCAACGGGCATTTGATTGGATGATCTTTGATCAACGCGGACTGCTTTTTGGTAACGGCAGCAGTGGCCATTATTTCCTCCACCTGATTCCTGACTACGCAAAGAAGTTTGGTTTCACCGGGGAACAAAACTTGCACTTACATAGCACCACATTAATGACCATTGTCGACCAGGGAATTTTTGGCTTAGCAGTGTTACTGTTTTTATGCTACCATATTTTCAGACACTACAGGACAGAATTCCAGAAAAATAGCCCCGACGGCGTTTTTTTTGCGGCAGTTGTTTTCCTGGTTTTTGTTATGCAAGTAGATACGTTTTGTTATTCGGAGTCTTTAGGATACGTGATATTGTGTTTGCTTGCAGCAAGGATGTCGGTGGACGCTAAGACAGTATAATTTTTAAATGGAGAAAAAGTTGATTCAAAGCATTATCTACATTGTCATTCCTGTGTACAACAGGAAAGAGTTCACGCAGGATTGTCTTTTATCGTTGCAGGGTCAGATCCCAATGAACCGGATCATTATAGTTGACGACGGTTCTACGGATGGAACGAAGGAAATGCTGGCAACAAAATTTCCAGAAACTATCGTTCTCTCCGGAAATGGCAAGCTGTTCTGGACTGCAGCGACAAACATGGGCATACGACATGCGCTCAATTTGGGGGCGGATTATGTGATGACGCTGAACAACGATACTATTGCCACTGAAGACTTCGTGGCTAAGATGATGGATGGGGCGAGACAACGGCCCGATTCTTTGATCGGCGCCTTAGATCTCAATGTCGAAACAAAGAAGCCGAATTACGGAGGAGAAATCATAAATTGGGCGCTTGCTAAATCAACATACTTGCTGGACGAACTGAGCAAAGATGAACAACATGGATTACATGAAGTATCGTTGTATCCAGCCAGGGGGTTGCTAATACCACGAAAAGTATTTGAGACGGTCGGATTGTTTGAGGAAAAGTTATTACCTCATTATATAGCGGACTACGACTTTACCCATCTGGCTCGCAGAAAGGGGTTTCCCGTCTATTGTAACTATGATGCAAGGCTTTATACTTATCCCGAAGAAAGTGGAGACCGGAAGATCATTAATCACAGGACTTTAAGGAATTATTATAACCACTTATTTGACATCAAAGGAGGCGGCAACCTTAAGAACTTTACGATCTATACCTTTAGAAATTGCCCACCGCTGCTGATTCCGCTATCGCTCCTGATCGGCTATGCACGACGGTTTGTTGGATATTGGAAACCAAGATCGAGGCGATGAGGCACCGGATTGAAATTAGATAATGCTACAGTGTACCGATCATTGTAGGACGACTGTAGGAGAACTCGGAAACCAACGGACCCTATTCCATGCTGAAAACCCAGGCTTCTTTGAAAAGATTCTTCCACCTGTATTCATTTCTGACCCGTTTAGCGTCTTCATGATCGAGCGTCGAATAAATGTA
The DNA here is from genome assembly GCA_036376095.1 of Chryseolinea sp. Taxonomy (GTDB): domain Bacteria; phylum Bacteroidota; class Bacteroidia; order Cytophagales; family Cyclobacteriaceae; genus Chryseolinea. Next base: position 1,257 of record DASVBA010000691.1, on the reverse strand, counting down.
GGCGTAGTAAAAATTATTCTTTGGATTCAAGGCTACATTCATTTTGTAACCCTTGCTCATCATGTCCTTGGCAAACTTCATGGAATGGCTCATCACGCTAAATACGCCAACCACAACATAGTAGTGTCCCTGGGACATGGTAAATGATTCACTGGCCTTTGTAGTCTTTGCCGTTGTTTTCTTGATTTCTTCCGCCTTTACCGGAGCAGCCGTGGAGGTAGTGGGCGGTTCTGTAGTCCTGACACGATCCGCATCAGGAAGAACGATCGGAGTCTCAAGATCTTTATTGTTTGGCCCGTCAGCTGCCACAATTCGGCCAGGGTTCAAGTTTCCGGCTGGATCGGCAACGGGCGTTGTGGTCTTTGGAGGTACATTAGCGAGTTCGGTTGGTGCTGTTGTCTTCGCTATGGCCGGTTTTTTCTTGGTGAGCTTTACTCCGATGTGAAGTTCATGAGAACTCGTTGTTGGAAAACCTGCGTTAAACGGAGGGAATTCGTAGCTATAGCCAAACTTGATCCGCTCCTTCAGGTTGGCACCAAAGAAAAGAGCAAGGCCATTGTTCTGATTATAACTTACTCCCGTCCATACTTTGTTCTTAAAATACACCAGCGAAGCGGCTTCCCATGAGTCTTGCAGGCCGTCTTCAGTCTGCCGGTACAACAGGTACGGCTCAATTGAAATGTTTCCCATCACTCCGACATTAAACCGGTAACTGGCGGAAAAGAGCCTGTTTCTCAGATTTGACATTTCAAACTTGTTGAAATTTTGCTCATTGAAGGCATTGGACTTAAACAGGTCAGTTAACGCGAAGCCTATGCGCAATCCAGATACGGAGTACACCACACCAAAATTTCCGTCAACATAAAAGTTATTACCAGCTGCATTTGCTATGGCAGGATCATTGGTGTTTAGCTCTTCGGCGGTAAGGTCAAGCTTATTGATGCCCACGCCGCCAGAAAGGGCAAAACGAAGTGATTGACTTTTCGAGATTGGCACCACGTAACCGAAGGTTGCCATAAAATTTGAATTACGGAGGAGAACCTGCTTATCAGAATAAAGGTTGAATCCCAGTGCAACGCGTTCACTGGTAGGAAATTGAATGCTCGCGCCGGCGGTTACAGGCGCGTCCTTAAAGTTTGTCCACTGCTGACGATATGAGATATTCGCTTCCAATTCATTGTTTATGGCAACATATGCCGGATTGAAAATATATGGATTGAAATAGAATTGTCGGTAAAATGGCCCCGGAATCTGAGC
>DASVBA010000690.1:0-8809 GCA_036376095.1 Chryseolinea sp. | reverse complement strand
TAAAGGCCGGCTGCCTGAAGATTGTTCCCATCGCGGATGTAGAAGTCTTCACCCATCATGTCTTTAAACATCCATTGCGTCCCGGCCAATTCCTGGAACGGTAGCTTCAGATAGCATTGAGACTGATGCGGGGCGTAGTTCGCAACGATGATCACCCGCTCCCCATCCTTACCCAGCCAGCTATGGGCAACGAAGTCGTCGCAGCTGCCGTTCCCTTGCCATGCAGATACGCATTCAAGCAATTGCCAGGTACCCTCCCGGAGCGCTTGTGTTTTAATAACGCTGAGGAGGATCATATAGAACGCCTGGATATCAGTATTTAATGGCTCTTCGGGGGCGCGGACCAAATGGGGTGAGATGCGTAGCATCCTGCCTTCGAATTGCCCCTGGTGAAAGAAACGGAGACCCGGTGAACAAAATGTGATCATTGCCGCCGCTTTGTGCTGTTCGTAGTTCAACGTGTCCGATATGCGCGGCTCATCGTGATTTTCTAAAAAACGGGCGAGCTTGTTTTGATAGTCGAGGCCAGCGTGAAAATGTTCGCGAACAGCTCTTGCGTTGCCCTCCCGAAGTCGATCGTATAACCTTTTATCATAGGTATAGTTAAAACCCTGCTGTTGCAGCGTCCACTCCATGTCCCAGTACACTTCCGCCATGAAACAAAATTCAGGAGTCCGTTCGTGAATGGCCTGGGTTATAATCGGCCAGAAGGGCAGGGCGCTCCTTCCCCAGGTTCGTTTGAATACCTCGGGAAGGATCAACATAGCCATATCACAACGAACACCGTCGCATTGAGTTGAAATACGAAGAAGTTCACCTTTCATTGCTTCAACAGTGGCCGGATTACTGTAATCAAGTTGAAAAGTGTCCGGCCATCCGTCGAAGTAAGGGTCACGTCCGTAGGCGAGGATCTTTTGGCCCTGCCCGGTCGTAACGCGCGTATAGTTTTTGGGTTGTTTCAGAATATCGTCTTCTGTCCCGGCAACAAAGTATTCGGGATGTTCCGACACCCAGGGATGGTCTGGCCCCATGTGATTGGGAACAAAATCAAGCATAAGTTTCATGCCGCGTTTATTCAGTTTTGCCCGCAGCCGTTCCAAAGCCTCGTCATGACCAAGATTTGGATGAACGTGATATCCTGCTATGGCAAATCCAGAACCGCCAATATCTTCATCCCGAAGGTTCGACAACGTGTGCCTGAATTCGTTTCTCCATTCCGGATTTTCCAGCGAGACTTTCCTTCCGCGTTCTCCGGTACTCCAGACACTGAGAAACCAAACCCAATCAAAACCCATTTCTTTCCAGAGATCCAATTGATCATCGGGAATATCATCCAGCGTAGCGCGCTTGCCTGTTTGTTCAGAAAGGCCCGTCAGTAATACGCGGGTGTTTATCTGATACAAGGACGGACAGATCGGGTTACCCATTGACAAGTTCTTTAGAGACCTCTTCCTTAGCTGCAAATGCTGCTTTCTTTCCTCCGTTCAGCACCTTGTCCGCGTCCAGCATGCCGAAAAGTTGTATGATCTTGGCCACTGCGCCAGTCCAACCCGTTTGATGGCTGGCTCCAAGTCCTGCGCCATTGTCACCATGGAAATATTCATAAAACAGGATGTAGTCTTTCCAGTATGGATCCGATTGGAATTTTTCCGTTCCACCGTAAACCGGTCGTTTATTCTCGTTATTCTTCAAAAACATGTTGCTGAGGCGGTTTCCGATTTCGCGCGAGACTTCGAACAGGTTCATCATCTTGCCGGATCCGGTTGGACACTCAATTTTAAAATTATCTCCATAATACAGGAAGTAATTCAAGAGTGAACGAATGATCATCACATTAACAGGCATCCATATCGGGCCGCGCCAGTTAGAATTACCACCAAACATGCCCGTGTTCGACTCAGCCGGCAGGTAGTCCACACGGTACTCTGTTCCCTTGACGTCAAAGATGAACGGATGTTGTTCGTGGAATTTTGAGAGAGAACGTATCCCGTAGGGACTTAGAAATTCGTTTTCGTCCAGCATCTTCGTTAGCACCCTGCGCAGTCTTTCTGGATTCATCAATGCAAGTATGCCACGGTTGGCCACTCCGAGGTGTCCTGATCCAGTGGGATGCATCGTTGTCTTTAGGTCAGGCATACGACGCAGCCTGTCCTGTATGTGTGCCATCGTCGTTGGCAAACGCTCCCGCTGCCACTCTTCGATAACTGTAGCTGCGCATAACGGTAGCAGTCCCACCATGGAACGCACTTTAAGTCGTTGTGCGCCGCCATCCGGCGTGCGAAGCAGATCGTAGTAGAATCCATCTTCTTCATCCCACATGGTGTCCTGTCCGCCCCGGTTCATGGCTGCGGCTATATAATAGAAGTGCTCGACGAACTTGAAGGCCATGCTTTCGTAGTTCGGATCATGTGCAGCGAGTTCTACGGCCATTTCCAACATGTTCTGACTGAACAAAGCCATCCATGCTGTTCCATCCGCCTGCTCGAGGTGCCCTCCGGTAGGCAATGGAGCGCTCCGGTCGAAAACACCAATGTTATCGAGTCCCAGAAAGCCGCCTTCAAAAACATTCTTACCAAAACGGTCTTTGCGATTTACCCACCAGGTAAAATTCAGCAAGAGTTTATTAAAAGTTGATTTCAGGAAATCAATATCGGTCTCGCCGCGTAGAGCCTGTTCGGTACGATGGAGGAATAGAGTGGCGAACGCGTGGACTGGCGGATTCACATCGCTAAAGTTCCATTCGTAAGCAGGTATTTGTCCGTTCGGATGCAGATAGGCTCCCCGTAGCATTAGCTCCATTTGCTCTTTTGCGAAGTCAGGATCCGCTATTGAAAGCGGCAACGTGTGAAACGCAAGATCCCATGCCGCATACCAGGGATATTCCCACTTGTCGGGCATAGAAATAATATCCTCATTCAACATGTGGTACCATTCTGAATTCCTTGCATTGTGGTAGCCCCTGTGCAAAGGGTTAGAGTTGTGCTCTCCCAGCCAGTTATTTCCATCGAAGAAAAAGAACTGTTTGCTCCAAAGCATTCCTGCTATCGCCTGTCTCAGCACGTTGGCCTGGTCTTCATTCAAAGAAGCAGGCGTTATCGATTTGTAAAATTCATTCGCTTCAGTGATCCGGTCGGAAAAAATTTTCTCAAAATTCTTTCCAAAGGATTTTCCATTCAGAGCGGATACTTTCTTGGAAAGACGTAGTCGAACCAACGACGTCTGCCCTGCGCCAACTGAAAGTTTGTAGTGTGCCGCGACCTTGGTGCCTTTATTTTCGGGATTGACCCCTTCGTGCCTTCCTTTTACGATATAATTGTTGATACCGTCCTTTACATAAGGGCTTTCATTCTTTTGTCCTGGGAAAAGATGTTCATGATTGGTTTCATTTTCAGTGAATAGCACAGGGACATCACCCTCACACAACAAGGAAAATTCCCCCAGCGATGAATGGTTGACCTCTACGACCCGTACACCGGCCGTTGAATCGGCCTGCTTTAGCGTTGGCTTTACCGCGGCCCGGTTCGACTCGGCGATCCAGCTGGACCAGTCGTTGCGGAACCAAAGGGTTGGCAACACATGCAGCTCGGCAGTTTCCGAACTCCGGTTGGCTGCCGAGATCTTTATCAAAATATCCTCCGCGCTGTCTTTGGCGTATTCGACGAATACATCAAAATAACGGTCTTCGTTAAAAACCCCCGTGTCAAGCAGCTCGTATTCCATCTCATTTCGCGAACGCTGCCCGTTTGTCTTTACAAGGTCATCATAAGGAAACGCGGCTTGCGGATACTTATAGAGATACTTCATATAGGAGTGCGTAGGCGTACTATCAACATAGAAGTAATACTCCTTGACATCTTCCCCGTGGTTACCCTGACTGTTGGTTAAACCGAACAATCTTTCTTTAACAATAGGATCTTTTCCATTCCACAACGCCAGTGCAAAGCAGAGGTGTTGCTTGTCGTCGGAGATGCCCGCGATGCCATCCTCACCCCACCGGTATGCGCGCGACCTGGCGTGATCGTGCGTAAAGAAGTTCCACGCATCGCCGTTTTCACTGTAATCCTCGCGGACAGTTCCCCATTGGCGTTCACTTAGGTACGGTCCCCATTTTTTCCAGGGGCTCTTGTTTTCCCGAGCCTCTTTTAATCGTGTATTCTCGGCCAGCATAAATTGATCATTTAAAATTTAGAAATTAGTTGAGACAAATGCATCCTGCATCGACATGCCGAAAGTAACAATTCGATACAGTGAACCACCTGTGGCTTGGCAATATAAAATATGATTATTATCAGAAAGTAACCATGGCGGTTAGGACGGAAGCCTTCTCATTCTCAACTAATTGAGCATCGCCGACACGCCAAATCGACTTTTTTTGAGCTGATTAATTTCTTCCGTAGGCTTGACCAATGTCATGATTTGCACGGTCATCGGTGGATACCTTCAGTTATTCGGTTCGATCGATGGAATTAGTCGAACATGCCGGATTGTGCGCGTTGATTCCTCAAGATTACGTGCGTGCCACATCCAATGTTTGTAAATTATCTTTCTGAATGTGATGAAAATTGGGCTAATTTGGCTTTGCTTGTATTAAAAGAACACCTGCAAAGGACGCTATGAAACCGTTGTTTACGATATTAGCTTATTTGACCGCAGAAGCTGCACTAGCGGCAGGTGCGATCAGCTTTTTTATCCGACTTCATAACAATCTCCTCAGACTGGATGTTTATGCCCCGTTGGATAATCATGTTTGCCGCTTATGGAATACAGAAGATGCGCTGCTTGCGTTCAAAAGCAGCCATGAGTTTGGATGGATCAAAGCAGCCTCTCAGACGTTGGGCTCCTACATACGGTGTCCGGCAGGTGGGCTGACACGCAATTATTTGAACTAACCGAATTAGAAAATTAGCTATGATCCTTGTTCAACTGGCAGTTTTATTGATCTGTATTTTTATCGGCGCGCGGATGTCAGGCATCGGGTTGGGTGTAATGGGCATGATCGGTTTGCTCATCCTGCTCTTTGTGTTCGGCATGCAGCCGTCAGACCCTCCGTTGGAAGTTATGCTGATCATCTTAAGTGTTGTTACAGCAGCGGCAGCGTTGCAGGCAGCGGGGGGAATGGAGTATTTGGTTCAGGTGGCCGGAAAAATCTTGCGCAAACATCCGGGGCAGATCACAATCCTTGGCCCTTTGGTAACCTATGCTTTTGTGCTGTTTGCCGGCACTGCCCATATCTCGTATTCGATTATGCCCATTATAGCAGAGGTTGCCATCAAGAACAGGATACGACCGGAGCGGGCCATGAGCATGAGTGTCACCGCGGCACACATGGCGATCACAGCCAGTCCGGTATCGGCTGCCGCAGCGGCGTTGCTCACGGTGATTGGAGGGACGGGAATGGGCCTGGCGCAGATCTTAATGGTTGCCATACCATCCACGCTGATTGGTGTGCTTGTCGGAATTGTATTTGTATGGAAACGCGGTAAGGAGCTCAGCGATGATCCTGAATTTCAGGAAAGAATGAAGGATCCGGTTTTTGCAAAAAATCTGGAAGGCACTGAAGGGCAAGCTGCAACCGCACTCGCCCCCGGCGCAGTCAAATCAGTGATGATCTTTGCCGCCGCTATCGTAGCCGTTGTGTTGTTAGGATCCTTCCCTGACCTGTTGCCGCAATTTTCCGGAAGACCCGATTTTACCCCCGGGTTCGCCGTGAATGCATCGGGACGTGTGCAAATGCCATCGATGATTATGATGATCATGTTGGGGGCGGCCGGAATGATTATCCTTTTCGCCAATACGACCGCTACAAAAGTTACCAAGGCAAGCTTGTTTGCCTCCGCAGGTCAAGCGACCATTGCTGTGTTTGGCGTGGTATGGATGAGCAGCACATTCATGGACAATAATTTTGAGGTGATTAAAAATACCCTGGGTAATGTAGTTGCGTCGTATCCATGGCTTTTCGCGGTAGCCTTGTTTATGCTAAGTATGTTGTTGTACAGCCAGGCTTCGACAGTAAAAGCACTTATGCCATTGGGACTTTCGCTGGGATTATCGCCTGCGTATCTGATCGGTATCTTCCCAGCTTGCAATGGTCATTTCTTTATTCCGGGCTATCCTACTTTGCTCACTGCAATTCAATTCGATCGCACTGGAACAACGCGGATAGGAAAGTATGTATTAAATCACAGTTTTATGCTTCCCGGAATTGTAACAACGGCTGCCTCAGTATTGGCTGGTCTGCTACTTCAATCCTTCATCCTGTAACCAATAAAAACAATGATAGATCGTATTTCACATGAATTATTGACAAAACAGAAAATAGCAATCAAAAAAACCCAAAAATAGAATCATTATGAAAAAGTTACTTTCAATTTTAGCACTCCTGATTTTGACCTTACAACTTCAGGCTCAACAATTACCAAGGGTAATAATCTTAGCAACAGGAGGAACGATTGCAGGGGCAGGAGCAGCTGCCGACAGGGCCGGCTATACCGCCGGAAAAATTCCTATTGACGATCTGATTGGTACTATACCGTCCGTAAAGAAAATCGCTAGTATCACCGGCGAGCAGATAGCATCTGTTGGCAGCCAGGATATGACCGTTGAGATCTGGAAAAAGCTGGCTATCCGAGCCAATGAAATTTTTGCAAAAAACGAAGCCGATGCGATTGTGATCACACACGGCACAGATACCCAGGAAGAAACCGCTTACTTTCTCGATCTGGTTATCCCCTCCGACAAGCCCGTTGTACTCACCGGATCTATGCGCCCGGCAACAGCGATCAGCGCGGATGGTCCAAAAAACCTGTATGACGCCATTACCGTAGCCATTAATCCAGCGACGAAAGGCCGTGGCGTGTTGGTGAGTTTTAATGAAGGCATATACGATGCAAGAGAGGTGATGAAGATGAGCACAACAAAGACCAACGCTTTTGGATCGCCCAATACAGGGGCCGTAGGACAGGCTTATGATGGAAGGGTCGAATATTATTCTTCATCCGATCGTGAGGTAAATCCTCCAAAACCAATTGTGTTAACAGCCGCTACAAAATTGCCGAGAGTAGATATTGTTTACATGTATGCAGATGCGCCTTCTGATCAGATCGACATGCTGGTTAGCAAAAAAGTCGACGGAATCGTGATTGCAGGTGTGGGAAACGGCAACTTCAACAAGGCCTATATGGATGCAGTAAAGAAAGCTGTGGCAGCAGGTGTAATTGTTTGCCGGGCAAGCCGCGCGCCGTCAGGCAGAGTAGTGCTTCATGATGAGATCAATGATGAGGAACTTGGTACGATCGTTTCTGACGACCTCACACCTCAAAAAGCCAGGGTATTACTCATGCTTGCGCTAACAAGAACAAAAGATAAGAAGCAACTTCAGGAGATCTTCTTCACCTATTGATGCATTGATCCGAGTGAAATTAAGTTGCGCCTGGATCATTATCTGGGCGCAATCTATTCTCGAGGAGTAATTAGAAAGCCGATAAAAAACAAAACAATGAAAAAGACCATACTCATAAATGCGGTGCTATTGCTGATGAGCGTTCAGTACGCACAGGCACAACAAACCCGCACAGAGAAAGATTTACTGGGTGAAAAGCAAATACCAGCCGATGCCTATTATGGTGTTCAAACGCTCCGCGCGCTGGAGAATTTCCAGATCAGCGGGGTAAAAACAAATTTCTATCCTGACTATGTAAAAGCATACGCTATCGTAAAGCTGGCCGCTGCCCGTGCCAATACCGAAGTGGGCCGAATGAAAAAGGAAAGAATGGATGCCATCGAGAAAGCCTGCCAGGCCGTAATCAATGGAAAGTATCATGACCAATTTCTCACCGACCTGTACCAGGGTGGTGCCGGGACTTCCGCCAATATGAATGCCAATGAAGTGCTGGCAAACATCGCGCTGGAAATGGGAGGTCATAAAAAAGGGGAATACCAGTTTATCGAGCCCCACGACGATCTGAATATGGGTCAGTCAACGAACGATGTGTATCCCACTGCCATTCATATCGCGTTGATCTTACATAATGAAAAAGTTGTAAAAGAAGCGGAACTGTTATCGCAGGCTTTTCATAAGAAGGGAGAACAGTTCAAAAACCTGGTGAAGATGGGACGAACCGAAGGTCAGGATGCTGTGCCGATGACGCTTGGGCAGGAGTTCCATGCGTTTGGCGGCCAGATTGATGCGGCAATTGATGCACTTAAAAAAAGTGAGGCCTACTTGTATGAGGTGAACATGGGCGCCACTGCAATTGGAACGGGTTTAACGGCAAGTCCCGGGTACGCTGAAAAGTGCGTAGCCCAACTTGCAAAACTTACGGGTAAACCGATAGTTGGGCCTAAGGATCTGATTGCGGCCACCAGCAGCATGCAGGCGTTTGTAATGTTCTCGTCAGCTTATAAGAACCTGGCTGTTACTCTTTCCAAAATTAGCAGCGACCTCATTTTCTTAACATCCGGTCCACGTAATGGAATTTTTGAAATCAATTTACCTGCCCTCCAGCCGGGCTCTTCCATCATGCCGGGAAAAGTAAATCCCGTGATGCCCGAAGTAATGAATCAGGTGTGTTACAAAGTTATGGGTAATGATGCAACGGTTACCATAGCATCACGCGACGGTCTCCTGCAACTGAATGCCTACGAGCCGGTGGTTGCCGTCGCTATCATGGAGTCACAGGCACTGTTTTATAAACTCATGCCATTGTTCCGTAAAAACTGTATCGATGGAATTACAGCCAACGAGGCGGTCTTAAAACATTATTTGGAAACTACAATCGGGATCGTAACAGCGCTTAATCCCGTTCTCGGG
>DASVBA010000680.1:0-3216 GCA_036376095.1 Chryseolinea sp. | reverse complement strand
GGTGGGGCTTTTAGCATTGCCGGCTGGTATTTTGTCATCCGGATTTTTTGAACTGCTGCATGTTGACCGTGACAAAGAAGTGAACGGAAAGAAATGTCCTCATTGTGGGAAGGATATTCATTAAGGGTCTGAGCGCATCTTAATCGGCTGTCATCCTGAGCGCCTTCTCCTTCTAATAAATCTTGCTGCCTAGAAATGGAGGCACGAGCTAACTAGCAAAACGCGACAGCTTTCGCGAAGGATCTGCAAAACGTCAAGGGTGGCTTTTCCAATTTACCAACAAATTGTTCGCGTAAAGATTCAGGTGAACGTAAGCTCTCTCGTGTCATCATCTTTTCAATTTACAAGAGGTGGAGTACCAAGGAAAACCTTTAGTAAAAATCGCGCATCGACAATCCAAAATACTTATATTCAACCATGATACCTTTTTCGTGGGTGTATATAATGACGAACAAGAACAAGACTACACTCTATGTCGGCGTAAGTACAGATATAAACACCAGAGTTTGGGAGCATAGGGCGAAAGTTAACTCGCATAGCTTTACCTCTCGCTATAACATTGACATGCTTGTATACTTCGAAGGGTTCGATCAAATCGAAAAAGCTATCGAGCGGGAAAAATATATTAAGGGCAAAACGCGAAAGTGGAAAGATGCGTTAATTAATAAAGTAAATCCCAGCTGGCATGATTTGAGTGAAGAAATTTTGACGAAGTATAAATAATTTCAGAGCTCGTCTTCTTTGTTCCGACAGATTCTTCGCGTGAGAGTTCATCGGTAGCAATACAATCTGCAAAACCCATTCCATGGAAGCAGTTGTTTGATGATGATTCAACCGCTCTGAATGACAGTGGCGAAGAGGGTTACTGATCATACAAAATCGTCAGCTCCACTCTCCTGTTCCTGGCCCTTTCTTTCTCCGTTTCATTCTTATTCAAGGGTTCCTTCATTCCTTTTCCATCCGCAGCAATGCGTTCAGTGTCGACTCCTTTCTCTACCAGATAGTCTTTGAGCGTCTGCGCTCTGTTGATTGATAACCGTTGATTGAATTTTTCTGATCCAACGTTGTCGGTGTGTCCCACCAGCTTGATCTTCAACTCGGGATTATCGATGAGGGCTTTTGCGAGCTCATCAAGGTAATCTGTTGTTTCTTCATCCAGCGTCGTGCTGTTGAACTCAAAGTTGAAATGCAGCGTCGCCTTTTCGAGAATCAAGGGCTCATGTTTCACATTACCCGCACTAGCAGCCGTGATCACCGAGTCCTGTTTCTGCCTGAGCCTGGTGCTCATATCTTCGTTCTTCGCAGTGGTTTTTACTTTTGACGTATCGGCTGCGGGCTTAGGAGCAGGTGGCTTCTTTACTCCGACCGTCGCACCCAACTTTTTGCCCTGCGGTTTTTGTCCCGTTTGATTTTGTGCTGCCTTAGGATCTTTTTCATCACGATTTCCTTTTTTCTTCACAACAAGCTTCCGAAGCGCCAACCCAATCTCAAATGCACCTGTGTTGGCTACGTTATCCGCTGTCATCGGGAAATCATAGGTAAAGCCGAGGGAAAACACCTCGTTGTGATACTGGAAGCCCAATATTCCTGATCTTCCAAAAACATACTTTGCAATGAGGTCCACATGCGGTGTTTCTTTTCTAGCATTGCTCTCCAGGTCACAACGAAGAACAGCGCCGGCATTGACTACGTTATTCGCGGCACTGCGCGTGTATAAAATCTCCGGATAAATTCCCATGTTCCCTTTCTGGTAGATTCGAAAACTGAACTCCGCCACCGATGTTGTGTTCAACTGGCTTGCTGGTTCGAGGAACGAATCTTCGGGCTTGTTAATGTCAAAGAATGAAAATCCCAACCGTGCGACCGTATTGCCCAGTCTGTCCGTTTGTTGCCAGTACAGTCCCGCTGCAAACGTCATGAAACCATTTGTTAGCTGGCCGAGACTTTCGCCAGAAGAAATGGACTCATCAAAACCACGATCAGGTATGTATTGGGAACCTGTATACAGGCCATCGAGATTGAATTTGCTGCTTTTATAAAGCGCTCTCACTCCTAACGACACGCTTTGGAATTTCGCGACATCGACATTGACAGCGTATGACAATCCAACCTCCTGGGTATTGAATAGTCCGGCCTTGCCTGAGCGGTCATCCATAAATGAAAGTCCAATTCCCGACCAGCGGCCTCCATTTTTTTTCACTAACGGATAAGAAGCATTGAGACTATTGCTGCTTAAATGAAAGCCGCCATCAGTACCCTGATTACGATAGACAAAACTCAGTGACGCATAATCTGAGCTTGCAACTAATGCCGGATTGATACGGTGGGGAGTGAAGTTGTATTGGCTGAACTGGAAATACTGTGCAAAACTCTCACCTGCCAGGCAAACAAACAACCCGGCGATGATCCACTTCATTAACGGCTGGCTAACGGACCAGAACAATCGAACCTGTATCCTTACCATTCAATAAGATTCTATCACCTGAAGATACTTCTCCTTTGACTTTCCAGAAATAGACGCCGGGCGGTTGCTTCGTTCCATTTCTCGTACCATCCCATCCCCGCGCCATGGCGTCGGATACATCGGTCGTCTTATATACCAGGCTGCCTTCACGGTTGTAAATGCTGAAAACAAAGTCCTTTACGGCCGGCATTCCATACAACTTCAGTTCATCATTTTTACCGTCATCGTTAGGAGTGAACAAATTTGGTATGAAGCCCGCACCCTCAACTATCACGTTAACGGTAGCTTTATCTACACATCCAACTGAATCGTAGCCGGTCACCGTGTATAACGTTGTTACTGCCGGCGATGCCACCGGATTGGATATGTTTGCCTGGCTGAGACCGCTTGCAGGTGTCCATTCGTAGGTCGATGCTCCCGATACACTCAGCTGGACTTCCTCCCCTTTAAGGATCTTGTAGTTATCATCCGTCAGTTGTAGCTCGGGCTGACTTATTTTCAAGGCTGTCTTGCGCGTAAGCTTACAACCTTGTGGGTTTGACATTGTTACAAACACGGAATCCGGGCCGGTAACTTTGTAGTTGATTGTGCTCGAGGATCCGAGACTGCCTTTCGTTTGACTGGTCCATTGAATGTTGTTCCAACCCGATTCAACGGTGAATTGAATATTAGCTTCCATGCAGCTATACCTTTCAAGAAAATCGACCTTGGCAGTATCGTCATTAATCTTTACTGTCCAGGCTTTCAATGCC
>DASVBA010000675.1:0-2717 GCA_036376095.1 Chryseolinea sp. | reverse complement strand
CCCGAGATCACAAACGACTTATTACCCAGGACGTCACTGACCTTTTCCGGTTCCTTGGCAGTGCTCTCCATTGCCAGGCCGGACTTCCGGAGTCTTTCGATCTCTCGTTGACTTTCAGGCTTGCGAAAAAACTGATGGACGCTGTTGGCGATTTTTTCTCCCACTTCCGGCGCGGCCAGCAGCTCCTCCAGGGATGCTTCTTTTATTCTATCGATCGACTTGAAATGACGCGCAATCTTTTCCGCTACGGTCTTCCCCACGTACCGAATACCTATTGCAAAGAGGACACTTTCAAACGAAACGGACTTCGATCTTTCAATGCCTTCCAGTAAGTTCTTTACGGACTTGTCTTTGAAGCCTTCGAGGCGAAGTAAATCTTCGCGTTTAAGATCATACAGATCAGCAGGGCTTTTAACCAGATTCAGCTGATATAGCTGTTCAATGGTCTTTTCACCCAGGGAATCGATATCCATTGCCTTGCGCTGTATGAAATGTTCAATTCGTCCACATATCTGAGGCGGGCATCCCGTTATATTAGGACAATAGTAGGCAGCTTCACCTTCTTCTCTTACCAATTTCGTTCCGCATTCCGGGCACTTGGTGATATACACAACGGGTGCGCTGTCCTTTTTTCTTTTTGAAAGGTCAACACCGGTAACCTTTGGAATAATTTCACCTCCCTTTTCGACAAACACATAGTCGCCGATCCTCAGATCCAATCGGGCAATTTCGTTTGCATTATGAAGCGAAGCCCGCTTGACGGTCGTTCCAGCCAGAAATACGGGCTCAAGCTCAGCAACAGGCGTAACCGCGCCAGTTCTGCCAACCTGATAAGTGATACCGTTCAGTCTTGTGCTAATGCTTTCCGCTTTATACTTAAAAGCAATGGCCCAACGTGGGCTCTTAGCGGTAAAGCCAAGTTGTTTTTGTTGCTCAAGATCATTGACCTTGACAACTACGCCATCCGTTTCCAGCGGAAGGTCAAGTCGTTTTGTCTCCCATTCCTGAATGTATTCTATAACCTCGTTTATGCTACTGCACTTGCGATAGGTAGGGGATACGTTGAATTTCCAGGCCTCCAGCAGCTTTATACTTTTTTCATGAGAGGTAACTTCAACATCATCAACGTACAGCGAATATGCATAGCAGTCCAGCTTTCGACGCGCCACCTCCGTGGAATTTTGCATCTTAACTGTGCCTGAAGTGGTGTTTCTGGCGTTAGCATAACGTTCTTCTCCAATGTCCTCCCTTTCCTTGTTCAATTGAGCAAAGACGTTCTTTGGCATAAAGACTTCGCCGCGGACCTCAAATGACTGCGGTAGATTTTTTCCTTTTATTACCAAGGGTATACTTTTGATGGTTTTTATATTAGGCGTCACGTCATCGCCCCGAACACCATCTCCGCGTGTTACTCCTCGGGTTAAGACACCGTTCTCATAAGTAAGAGACATTGATACTCCATCAAACTTAAGTTCACAGAAATACTCATAGCGCTGGCCATCCAATCCACGCGCTACACGGCCATCAAAATCTTTAAGCTCCTCGTGGCTATAGGTGTTACCGAGGGACAGCATCGGATATTTGTGATAGACAGTCGCAAACTCTTTCGTTATTGCCCCCCCGACCCGCTGCGTAGGTGAGTCCTGCTGTCTGAACTGTGGGAATTGTGACTCCAGGGCAATAAGCTTGGCTAATAACGCATCAAACTCCTGATCGCTGATCTCCGTGCGGCTTTGCTGATAGTAAAGCTCATTATGATGGTTTATGGTCCTGCTCAGTTGTTCGATTTCCTTTTGTGCCTGTTGTGGGGTCATACGGCCATAAAGCTAAATAGCGGCGCGTATCAAAGCAAGGCTGACGAATGGGATTACCGCTTCGACTATTTTGTTGGATCGGCAAACGGTTTCATGTTTGCATCAAGCTCGATGCGATTGTTGAGGCGCTCTACATCTGCCATCCGAAGGGACGGATCTATTTCGATAGACACGATCTTATTGGCAGGCACATCCACTTTTAGCGTGTAAGTGGGATAAACCCAGGGCCATGCAGGCAGATCTGTGCGCTGAGTCCCTTTGTTTTCAATGGGCTTATTGCCTATCGTTTCATTTGTTGGTATGTAGTACATCTTTTTTGACCCATCGTTGAACGTTACAACGATTTCAACAGGCATAGGAAATTCACCAACGCGTTCCAATACAACAAAAGTGGAACCTTCTTTGTCAATTACATTTTTGATACCATAGTCAATCTTCTTGGTGGTGTAAATTAAATAATTGAGGTACCACTTTAACTGTAACCCGGAGACCCTTTCCATTATTCTGATGAAATCATTGGGTTCGGGATGTTTGAATTTCCAGGTGTTGTAGTACAAGCGCATTCCTTTGAAGAAATTATCATCACCGATGATGTATCTCAGCTGATGAAGGAATACGGTACCGATGGAGTATGCAGAAATACTATATGCTGTGTTAGTCGAATAATGATCTGAGTGTTGGCTAACAGGTTCAACTAATCCTCTCTTGATCAGACTGAAGTAGCTTGTGTAGCTCCCCTGATGGGCATCCTCAAGCGCGGTGTTGAAGAGCAACGCCATCGACTCCTGACTGGCAAAATCAGCAAACCCCTCGTCCATCCAGGGATACAGTGATTCATTTGACGCAAGAACTGCCTGGTACCAACTGTGACACAATTCGTGAGCTGTCACTCCCACGAGACTG
>DASVBA010000670.1:0-3187 GCA_036376095.1 Chryseolinea sp. | reverse complement strand
TAAAGCTTGCAAGAAAAGCACTTGGCCGTTCCTGCTGATAGACTTTTTCCAGGAACTCTTCGCGGCTCAATGGAAACCGGTCATGAAATTGTTTCCGAAGGTTTTCCGGCATTACTTCGCGAAGATAGTCCACCAGAAATTTGCGGCCAATGTTGGCGCCTGAGCCTTCGTCAGCCAATATCCAGCCCAGATTGGCTACGTTGCCTATGATCTTTTCGCCATCGTACAAGCAAGAATTAGAGCCAGTGCCCATGATACAGGCAATACCGGGCTCGTGGCCGCAGAGTGCCCGCGCAGCTGCTAATAGATCCCAGCCGATTTCAATATGAGCCTCGGGAAAAAATTCGAGGAATGCGCTTTTAATGGTTAGTTGATTTTTTATTGACGATACCCCAGCACCATAAAAGAAAATCTTGTTCACCTGCTCATTGATCTTCGGCAACACCAATTCTTGTACATTCTTCTTGAGGTCTTCAATTGGCTGATAGTAGGGATTGAACCCCGGAGCGCTTGCCTGTCCTACGGTTCCATTACTTTCAATGAGCCTCCAATCGATCTTGGAACCTCCGCTGTCAGCTATTATGATCATGGGCGGTAATAAATATCAATGATGCAATATTATCAAAGGGGACAAAGCTATCACATGAAATCTACAGAAAAAACAATCCTACTTGCTGATTTACTCACTGCATTAAAGCTTGAGCTTTCCAATAACCTTGAATTTTTCGAAAACTTTCGAATCGTGAGGAGCGTCCTTCAGCTCGTCGGTTAAGTCCTGGCCTGCCCAATGTTCATAATGTTTCCCGTCTCTCCATAGCCGTGACCGTGTCACGTCATAGATCAACCCATGGAGCGCAACCCATATTTCCGGTTTATCCTGACCGTTCCGAAGGGCAAGGTATGAACGTGAATATTCCGGCAGATCATCCATTTACCTTCCAGTTGTTAGGCTATTGTAGTCCTTAATGATGGTATATAAGAATTTAACTGGTGGCAAGTCGGTCTGAATGCCAAGCAACATTTTTATTTTTTCTGTGATAACCATAACGGGCTGGCCGTTTCCTTGATCGCGGTTGACCTCAAGCGCGCGCTGTATCAACTCGATATCCTTATCGCTCAGCTGTGTTACTTGCGTAAATGTGGGAACATGCATTTCCTCTGCAGTCACAAAAACCTCACTGGCCGATATCTCACGCTGCTCAATCAGTTTTACCACTGCTGTTCCTGCCACCATATCTCCAATTCGCTGCCCTTTGCCACCCATCGCAACGGCCACGAGAGCAATGGCACCCGATAGGATATAAAAGTCTATCAGACTAAAAGCCCATCGAAGCATGAAATCCCCGACCGTCGCCGGTGTCCCGTTGAGGCGCACAACTTTTGTTTTCATTAGTTGCTTCCCCGGCGTCTGGCCATTCATAAATATCTCAAATAAGACACTGAAAAACATCCAGGGAAACCCAATCAGGATGAGCCATACGTACGAAGGGTCAATACCAATATTGAGGAGCGCAGTAATAACGGCCGCAGAATACGCGATCAGGATCAGCCTATCAATAAGATGTCCCAGGATCCGGTCTCCTATGCTGGCAACAGGATAATCTATGAGAACATTTTGCGTCGTGCGTACCCGAACTGTTTGCATCCACTTTTAATTTTATGCAATTTTCAAAAATAATGAAGTAACAATGAATATTTCTAGAGCGCCAATTGTAACTGCCTTTGTTTTCCTGCTAGGATGCTCGGGAGAAAAATCCGCATCTACCTCGAGCGACGACCAGCTGCGTACCAAAGCAAACGACCTTGCACAGCAATTTGTTCTCGCAGATACCCACGTAGACCTTCCTTACAGGCTTAAAATAAAACACTTTCGATTGGAGCGGGAATATATGGGGATCCCTGTCAGCACCACCGAAGGCGACTTCGATTTTGAACGCGCAAAAAAAGGAGGTCTGGACGCTCCCTTTATGTCCATTTATATTCCGTCAAGCTATCAGCAAAAGCCTGATAACGGCAAAGCACTGGCTGATTCGTTGATCAATATGATCGAAGGGATTGTCCAGGCACACCCCGATAAGTTTGCGCTTGCTCGTACACCATCGGAGATTGAAGAAAATTCCAAAGCGGGAAAAATCTCGTTGCCGCTTGGAATGGAGAACGGCGCACCTATCGGCAACGACGTTAAGAACGTAGCGTATTTTTTTGACCGAGGCATCCGCTACGTTACCCTGACGCATGGAAAAGACAATCAAATATGCGATTCGTCCTATGATACGCTGAGCAGGTGGAACGGATTAAGTCCGTTTGGTGAAAAAGTGGTTGCTGAAATGAACCGCGTAGGAATGATGGTAGACATATCACATGTATCCGATAGTGCTTTTTATGATGTCCTTAAAGTGACAACAGCACCGCTTATCGCTTCGCACTCTTCGTGCCGGTATTTTACTCCTGGCTTTCATCGAAACATGTCGGATGATATGATCAAAGCATTGGCAAAAAATGGAGGCGTGATCCAGATCAACTTTGGCGCATCTTTCCTGGATTCACTCGCGCGCGTGAACAGCAAGGTACTTGACTCGCTGGAGAAGACGTTGCAGGAAAAAGGTCTGACGTCAAAAGATTCTGCAGCACAACCAATTATTGATCAGTTTGCAAAGAACCATAGTGACCTTTATTCGGATGTTGAACGGGTGGCAGATCACATCGATCACGTAGTTAAGCTTGTGGGCATCGATCACGTAGGGATTGGATCGGATTATGACGGCGTCGGCGACACATTGCCACTGGGATTGAAAGATGTTTCAGACTATCCAAATCTTTTTTACGTATTGTTGAAAAGAGGATACTCCGATGAGGACATTAGAAAGATCTGTTCAGGAAATATTTTCAGAGTTTGGAACAAAGTGATAGAAGTATCCGCGAAAGGTTAGTGTCGGCTTAAGAATCATTCATGAAGGAAGCTGCATTTGTCAAGCAAAACAGGTTGCGTTGGGAGGAATTTGAAAAGGTAGTGAAGGACCAACGCATGGCATCGCCTGATCGACTTGCCGAATTGTTCATCCAGGTCACGGATGATCTGTCGTATTCGCGCACGCATTATGGTGACAGCCGCACCACAAAGTATCTGAATGCGCTGGCAAGCAGGGTTCATCTCGAGATATACAAGAACAAACGGGAAGAGGCCAGT
>DASVBA010000669.1:0-7722 GCA_036376095.1 Chryseolinea sp. | reverse complement strand
CAACGGTGAACGGTACACCGCCTCCTAGTCCTACTGCACCTTCGGCCACGTTCTTATCGGAGTGCTTAATCGTTCGATTGTAGGTTGCGAGAACCACAGCACCATTAGAGCCGTTAAGTTTGATGGAAACGGACGAAGTATCGCCTTTAGCCAGGACACCCGTTGTTGGCGAGGTGATTGAAAGCCAGGCGGAGTTCTCAGGTGTTTCCTCCGCAACATATATGAGCAATGCCAATGTGCTGAAGCCAGCTGATCCAACTTCCTGCAGGTCATGCCAGAAATCTCCATCGAAGTAGTAATATCTGCCAATGGTTGTCTGCTCAAATTTCAACGTTCCTTGTGGTCGTTCAATACCCATGGGGTATGTGATCACAACATAGAAGTCTTCGTTCGGATAAAGTGCAGCCGCTTCGTCAAGTTTTATCTGCTTCCAACTCCCTTTGGTATCTGATCCGGAGCCGGTGAAGTCAAGCGTACCTGATGCTACTTTAATTGCATTGGCAACTGTCGTTCCACCTGCGCGCACTTCAGCCTTTACAGTGCCCTGCAGTAATTCACCAGTTTGGAACCAGGTTTCTATATGCGAAATATTGAAACCTTCAGGGCCTGCGTTATATTTCGTCGCAACGGTGAACGGTACACCGCCTCCTAGTCCTACTGCACCTTCGGCCACGTTCTTATCGGAGTGCTTAATCGTTCGATTGTAGGTTGCGAGAACCACAGCACCATTAGAGCCGTTAACTGAAACATCGCTTACACTAACGTTGCTCGTTGTCGCAGCACCTTCAGCAACCGCTTCTGACGCCGGCGAAGGGTTTACTCGTCCGTAGTCAATGCTTATCTCATATTTCAGACTTGACTTCCCTTTGAGATTGTTAAACTTGATTTTCTTTTCAACATTCTCATCAGGCGTATTCATTACCACGTTGACGGAAGCAGTTGTTACTCTTATTGCTGGTGGTTCTACGGCGGAACCCTCAAAAACAACTTTCATCTCGCCAAGAGAAGTGGTTAACACAAGCTCGTCACTAAATTCTCCCTCTTCGACAGGATAAAAAATTGCTTTTGCGTCCAATCTATCGCCAGGAAGAAGGGTAAACGTTGGTGTTTCAATTGCCCAATCGTTATACATTTCAGTTATGTCTACCCATCGCCATTCCTTACCGATCCATCCATCTGCAAGCGCCCAGATAACAAGGCTCATGTTCTTAGTACCGTCGGTCATTTTGGCCCAGTCAATATTCAGTGCGGCGCTTCCGGTGTTTTTGATGTCAATGTCTTGAAAGTTTGCGACCGGCATGCCATGATCATACAAGATCATCTTTTCGTCAAAGTCAATGGTGTCACTTAGCGTTAATACGCCTTCGCCTGCAACGGTTAGTTGGACAGGTTTTGCGAGATTCTCACTTCCGGGGACATTGGTTTGGATTTTCAGAACCTCATTATACTGACCACCGTAAATGTTGCGCGCGTCTACGTTGATTTGGCCCGCCAGCACATCTCCGGAAGGTATGATATGTTTTTTAGCGGGGACGAGAACATATGCAAGCCCTTGCCCGTAGTCCAGAGTGTTGTGATTTGAAATGACAACACCGCTCGATGGACTTTGCTGTGCTCCGATAGAAGTAAACACGGAAGTCTGATCAGAGCCCTCTTCTTCAACTCTGTATTGGAATTTTATTGTCGAGTTTTTATACAATACGACCTGGGCAGAGATCGGGTCGCCCATGCCGCCGAAGTTATTGATAAGGTAATGCCAGCTGATAATGATCTTGTCGTCGTAAAGCTGATAGAACAGTCCGACATCCGACTTTTCATAAAACGTTGTGTTAAATCCACCAAAGCACCAATAAGGCATGAGGAATACTCCTTCCTGATCCGTCGGAATAAAGTCTTCAAACCACATAGGATTCGGATCCTCGTCGAATGATATTATACCATTCTCGCCGATCTTGATCTTGGTATAAGTTTTTCCGTAATACTCGAATGCAAACGGAAGGTCTAGGTTTCTCCAGTATTGTTTTTTGTCGTCAAGGTCTTTGGCGAATGGAAGCTGTTTTCCTGTTCTTCTGATATCTATCCATTGATAGACACCGCCTTTATTGTGCTTCTCATACGTATAGGTGTTGTTGGCATCCTGCGCTGGTTGTAAATCATTCGCGTCAAACGTCAGCCATTGTTTTCCGACTGCAACAACTTCAAGATCAGCTTTGCCCGTGTTCTTAATAGAAAGAGCGTGCGTGGACGTATCGCCGAATGCTAAGGTTTCCACCAACGGAGCGAGGTCCACTGCGATGCCTGGAGCCTCAATGATATTACCTTTTAGTAGGATGCGATCTACCGTTCCATCGGCATACCTGATGGTAAGGGTTCTTGTAAGAGGTCCAAGCGTGGTAGTAGAAATTCTTACACTATATGCCCGATATAGCCCGGGTACTATAATGACATTTCTGGGTCCGGTTAAAGGGAATTGCGTGCCCATACCTGAGATGTTTGTTATTTGCACATTTTTAGTTCCCTCGTTTTTCACCGTAAATGATTTTGAACGAACGGCTCCTTGAAATACGTCCCCAAAATCAAGTGTGTCGGTGGACACGACCGGATTTGCAACTCCGCCACTTGTAATATTCAGCTGCACAAGAGCCGTTGTTGAAGCATTAGCTGGATCGTTGCTTATAAAGTTGACGAAGCGTTTTATTGCCCCTTCCGCCTGTGATGCAGTCTCAAGATTTATTTTGACTACCGACGAATTTCCTGGCATAACTACCCCGGATCCATTTTCCGTACTGGTAATTATGTTCGGACCTGGATAGTCAAAACCGATAGCCATGTTGCTGAACAATGCCATCGGATGTTCATAGTCGCTTACAAGGATTCCATCCTTTTTATCGAGATCTTCAATAAGTATATTGAGGTAAAGCTGGTTGAACTCCGAAAAACCCATATTGCTATAGTAGAATCGGATGTCACCGTTATAAAAGAGTACCATTTGCGCGGTGATCGTTTCACCCGCTGATATTCCGTCCCAGATGTTACTATATTGAATGATCACACGATCGGGCTGGACGCTGTAATAAATATCTCCCTGCACCGAGTAGTCGATCATCGTTCCGATGGGAGAAATAAATCCCTTCGGCGTGTACGTGTTGTTGAGGAAAGGTACATTTAAGGGGTTTACCGTTTTGTCGAAGGTTGTGAAGCCACGTTTCGCGATATAGATCTTATTTAGTTTCTCCCCATAGTACGGGAATTCAAAACCCATGTCCACCTCGTAATACCAATTCTGTAGCTTGAAGTGTTCTGTGATGTTAGTTCCTGTGGCCGATATATCCTGAAACTGATAGGGCAATGGATTTACCTCGGAAGGCCGGTTGGTGCGCATCTGATAGCCATACGTATGAAACTTAGTTGGCCAGTTTGTGCTGATGCCTTTAGTGTCGTGACCAGGAATAAAATACTTCAGAGGATACGCTCCCGTGTTTTCAACGATGATCTCCGCCTGGACCTCATCGCCAAGAACAATGTCTGGAATCACTTGTGAGGCCGGTGTAACCGAGATCTTTGATGTCTCAATGCCCGCACCGAATAAAGCTATTTCATAAGTCTTAACGCCGTTCGTGAACGTAAGGCTGGCATTTACGCCTCCGATCGTTGTTGGGGCGAAAGCGACTTTAATAACCTCCTGATTGCGCGCGGATATTTCCCATGGACCTCCATCCACAATTAAAAATTGGGGATCCGACGTATTGAACGACAGTTCGCTCAAGTTTCCGTAGCCTTGATTATCAAGAACGAGCTCTAATGTTTTGGATGTTCCCTGGAAAACGTTTCCGAAGTCAGCAACGTGGATATGCTTGATAACAGGTTCATGGCCAGTGACCGTCACGTTGACGGGAATCCTAAGTTCCGTTGCTTCCCGGTCGTTTGACGCGAGTACAAGATTTGCACTATACGATCCGTTAACAAGGTTGGCAGCGCTTGCAGTGAGCTTAGTTATTTGTTCTCCGTTTCCTTCGATATCTCCGGAACCTGGTTCAAGGCTGATGTATGTACCTAAAAAGGGATTGAAGCTCGACGCGACCAGCGACCAGGCGAAATCCTTGCTGTCGAGTAACTTCTCCAGTGATTCCCAGCTTCCGCCAAGGTCAAAGGACATAAAACAGTTCGCAGATGCGGATGCATCCTCTTCAATACCAATCCCCAATGGAAAAATATTTCCCGAAGGAACATGGAATACAACAAAGAACGTTGACCCCAACTCGAAGTATAGTTGTTCATTCAGTGTAATGTATGCCGTCGCTTCCTCGTCGGACCATGGCATGTATTCCTGCGCAAGTACCAAGTTATTTTTTGTAGGAGAATCTCCTTTGTAAATTTCAACGATCACAGGACCTTTTGCAGGATCAGCCTTCAGGTACATCTGGAGATTGGTAAGATTGAAACCGTCTGCTTCTGTTACAAAGAAGCGCGCAGCGGCAGAGTTCGTCAGCGTAGTGTCTACCTCACCAATGATGTTGGTAGGTACATCCGACAATCTCTTGCTGATCGATTCATAATACATTGGCGCTGGGTCGTTACTCCTTAGTTTTGTCAGCGCATTGTGTGCGACACCCATGCGTATCTTTCCAGGAGTTGAGCTCGTCATTGTTTTTACGGAAGGATAATCAAGCGCAGATGCGTTAAAAGTGGAGTAATTGCTAATGTGGCGCATGAAATGATTCCACCTCAAAATACCAGCCGCGTCATTTGAGATTGTTATGTCATGAGTGGCTGTTGTTGACTGAGATGCGTCAATGGTCAGATTGATCTCAGAGCTGTTCTCATCGACGACAATCGAAGGACCTTCATTTGTCGTGTCCGTAACTTCATTTGATAAGGATGATTCATTTCCCCAGCGATCTGATGACGTAACGGCGAAGTAGTAGGTAGTGAGGCCAAGCAAGCTGTTTACTTCATACACGAATTCTTTACCAGCAATTGAGTCATTCTTAATCGATACTCTCGCTGCTGACATTTTATTTGCTGCGGTAATAGGCTGAGTATTGTAGTAAAGTGTAAAGGATGTTGGCTTTGAATCATCTTCATCAGCCGGGACAGTCCATTTCAACGTTGCGAATTCCTGCGCAATACCTGTGAGCGCAAGATCATTCACTGCAAGGGGAGCTTTGCCCTGATCATTCCGTATCGCCAATGCTGCATCGATAGCGCCAATGCCAAGCTTTCCGATATAAGTTGGATTGTACTGATCAACATCCCCAACACCTGTCATGAGCTTGTTCCAAAGTTCGTCGTTGGTTAGTTGCCGGGTTCGGTTTGCTAATGCTAACGCGGCAATCCCCGAAACGTGAGGACACGCCATTGATGTACCTTGAATGTAAGCGTACTGATTATCAGGGATCGTGCTTAACACTCCCTTCTTTGGGCTTTCTGCCTGTTCCCCACCGGGCGCAGATATTTCCACCCAATCACCATAGTTCGAGTATGATGCTTTTTTCCAATCTGGTCCCAGCGATGAGACCGCCATCACTCGTTCATAATATCCGGGATAGTAGGAGGTAAGACTGTTGCTGTTACCCGACGCGAAAATGACGATACCTCCTTTCATGGGGCTGCCAGGATAGGCACCGGCTTCATCTATGAAATAGTCGATGGCATCCAGGACTGACTGGTCGAAATAGCCTGGAGTAGTATATCCCCAGCTGTTTTGAGAGATAACGGCACCGTTATTCGCCGCGTATATATAAGATTGTTCAATAGGTGCTCCACCAAGGATCTGAAGAGACATGATCTTCACACCATCTCCGCTACCGCTTCCACCAGCAATGCCCGACACACCGATCCCGTTGTTGTTTACAGCGGCGATAGTTCCAGCTACGTGAGTGCCATGGAATTGTGCGTCTACTGCACCTCTGTCGTGTTCGAAATTGTATCCGTGAATATCGTCTACATAACCGTTGGCGTCGTCATCAACACCCGGTGCACCATTTAATTCAGCGGTGTTTGTCCATATGTTTGCTTTCAAATCGGGATGATTGACATCAACACCCTGGTCGTGGACTGAAACAATGATATTGTTTGCTCCTGCTGTCTCAGTCCATGCCTCAAAGAGGTTGACGTCCGCGCCTCCCTCAATCATTGTATTTTCATAATGCCACTGATCTTTGAGCATTGGATCGTTAAAAGGCAGCGTAGTAAAAGAAGACGTGTTGTCGTTGTGCCTGGTAACCGTAAAAGGAGCCAATCTCTTTTCGCGTTCTACTTCGGCAATGGTTATCTCTTTCAGTTGCTTCATTTTAGCAACCGCAGTTTTAGGATCAACCCCTTCTCCGATCTCTACAACATACCAAAGATGAAGTCCGTGTTTACGGAGCTGGGTCTCATATTTAGGGTCGTATGGGAAAAGCCGATACATGTTGGTAGCCGACATTGACGCTGCCGCTTCATCAAATGCCTGGACGCCTGTTGTTACTTTGTCATGTCGGGCGCTCACTTGAATGCGACCCAGTGAACTTGAGGTTGTTGGAGAGAACTTCACCTTTATCATCCCTTTCCGGACGCCGTTGTGATATTCCTGCGCCCAGCCAATGAGGCAGGATGCGAGAAGTACGCCAATCAGAAGTACTCTTCTTAGAGTGATTAGTAAATAATTATGCATAGGGTTAGGTTAAATGAGTTTCGTTTGATCTTGTTTGGTTTGTTTTGCGGGCTTTGGCAGAACAGGTGCATTGATGTCAGCACCGTCTTCGCTGGATTTATCCATTGAAGTGATGATCTTTTTCAATGCGTCCTGCTGGAGCTTTCGCTTTTTCATTAAGTCGATGATAATCTGCTCGTCCGGCTGGTCACCGGCCTTGGGTGCACCAGATGGAAGTGTAGGTTTTTCCTTTTTGCTCATAGGAATCCGATTGTGTTCGAGCAAGTAAAACCAGAACCGGTGAAGACAAACCAGAGGGAATAGCTACAAAATCACTACAACGACCCTAAAGTCATCCTAACAAAATCACTACAAGGGTTAAAGGATGGATTTAAGAAGGTTTTTCTTACGTGTATGATAAAAACACATGTCTAAACATGTGTGGCAGGTCGGTCAAGGTGCGCCAAAAAAGTGACGAGGTTGTGATCGGTACCAGTAAGGTTCAGTTTTTTGCGCAAGCGGGTGCGTGCGACGTCGATAGACTTGGCGTTCTGATGAGTTATGGCTGAAATCTCCTTTGTGGTCATGTTCAGTTTAAGAAATGCACACAACCGTATCTCGCTAGGGGTGAGGTCGGGAAATTTTTCATTAAGCGTCTTGTAGAAGTGTTCGTGTACCTGTTGGAAGCGAAACTCAAATTCCTGCCAAAGTTCAGGTTGCAGATTTGATTGAAGATCGAGCACGACCTTCTGTACGGCAGCTTGTGAAGGGGGCGCAACCTGCTCTTTTATTTCCAGCAGCTTTTCAGAAATACTGTTGATCAACTCGTTCTTATTGAGGAGGTACATAATATTGGCTGCGAGCTCCTTGTCTTTTATGGCCAGATCATTTTTGAGATTGATCTTTTCGAGGTTTAAGTGCGCTTGTTCAAGCTGTGATCGTTTTGTTTTGTTGCGCTGCAGAAAGAACAGCAGAGTGACTATGATTAGTAAGAGAAATACGCCGCTGCCACCGATCCAGTAGTACCATTCTCGTTCTTGCTGTTCCGCTGCGAGCTGACTTTGCTTTTTATCGAACTCAAACTGCAT
>DASVBA010000688.1:0-3264 GCA_036376095.1 Chryseolinea sp. | reverse complement strand
GATAGAAGGCGCACTCACACCTAAAAGGAGTATACAATAATTCAAGAACCATCGCTTTGATGATTGTCGCTAAATGTAAAACGATTGGTCAGCTTGTCACAAAACCGTCCACACAGAAAAAATCAAAGATTGGGGTGACGGTTTTTTCGATTTCTTCTTTACGCTCCATATCTTACCATGCCATTTGTCGGGAGCAGCGCGTTTTTTGCTGGGGAATGTGCCTCTTGGGTCCCGACCGTTAAAATAAAGCATTAAAATCTTTTAAATGTGCACGCGCACATTTAATTTGTGTGCGAAAACATATAGTCTACCCCAGAAATCCAATTTTCGCTTTGGCATAGACATGGACATCGGAAAGAACATACGGATAAAAGATATCGCCAAGCTGGCAGGCGTATCGGTCGGCACCGTTGACCGCGTTCTTCACAACCGCGGGCGCGTATCGGACGACGCTTTAAAGAAGGTTACGGCCGTGATGAACCAGATCGATTACAAGCCGAACCTGATCGCGCGTACCCTGGGCTCAAACAAGAATTATCGAATTGTCGCATTAATACCAGATCCGACACTGGATCCATATTGGGCACAGTCTAATCTTGGCATTATCCAGGGACAAACAGAGTGGGCACAGTATGGTGTGGTGGTCGACACATTTGCATTTGACCTCTACAACAAAGACTCATTTCACAGGCTGGCGCTGGAAGTAGCAGAACAAAAGCCGGACGGTATCGTTCTGGCACCGATATTTTATCATGAGTCTCTCCCGGCAT
The DNA here is from genome assembly GCA_036376095.1 of Chryseolinea sp. GTDB lineage: Bacteria > Bacteroidota > Bacteroidia > Cytophagales > Cyclobacteriaceae > Chryseolinea. The sequence goes on along the minus strand of DASVBA010000688.1, from coordinate 2,494 downwards.
TCGAACTTTTCAAGCGGCAGGGAATTCCCTATGTGATCTTTAATACGAACATCCACGAAGCTCAGCCTCTCGCCTTTATCGGACAAAACCTTAATCAAAGTGGACGGATAGGCGCTCAGTTAATGATGCTTGGCCAACGCGACCCGGGGACCTACGCCGTACTTCATATTGACGAAGACGTGCAGGACTCAGTCCACCTATTGGAAAAAGAAAAGGGATTCCGGGATTACTTCGCAGAAAAAAGCAGAACGAAGTATGAGATCCTTGATTATAATCTTAATCCACATAAAGATTCTTTTAAGGGCCAGATGATGCAACTGCTTGACAATGCTTCACTAAAAGGAATTTTCATCAGTACATCAAAGGGAACAGCTGTAGCTGCCTCCTTTGTCGAAAGCCATGGCAAAAATGATATTCGCGTGATCGGTTATGACATTCTCCAGGATAACCTGAAATATCTTCGATCAGGTGCCATCGACTTTCTCATCAATCAAAACCCAAAACGGCAAGCGTTACTCGGTATAAGCCACCTCGTCAATCACTTGATGTTCAAAAAGACGGCACCTACGCTGGACCTTTTCCCGCTGGAAATTATTACCCAGCAAAACGTAGATTCATATTTGGGGTCCGGCATTCATTAGTGAATGACAATATTCCGAATTGTCCGTTCGTTCGGCAAAGAATCACGATCCCCTTCTTAAGGATTTGTGAAAGTAGAAGGGTATTTTTGCCGCCTGAATGAAATTTGAACTTACTTCATCTGATCCACAATCCTCAGCTCGCGCAGGTATTGTCGAAACTGCCCATGGGCGCATACATACGCCCATCTTTATGCCCGTCGGAACCGCCGGGTCCGTCAAAGCAGTTCATCAACGTGAATTGGAAACCGATGTCGATGCAGAGATCATATTGGGTAATACTTACCATCTCTATTTGCGTCCAGGAATAGAGTTGCTGGAGAAAGCAGGCGGCCTTCATAAATTTACAGGCTGGAACCGCGCCATCCTCACCGATAGCGGGGGCTACCAGGTTTATTCTCTCGGCGCCAACAGAAAAATCACGGAGGAGGGTGTGATCTTTAAATCACATATCGACGGCTCCCGTCATACTTTCACGCCGGAATCAGTAATCGACGTTCAGCGCTCGATAGGTGCGGACATTGTTATGGCATTCGATGAATGTACTCCTTACCCATGCGAGTATGGCTATGCGAAAGATTCAATGACGCTGACTCACCGTTGGCTTAAGCGGTGCGTTGAACGAATGAACAATACAGCACCGAAATATAACTATGAACAATTTCTCTTTCCGATTGTCCAGGGCAGCGTCTACAATGATCTGAGGCAACAATCGGCAGAGTTTATCGCGGCGCAAGACCAGCCAGGAAATGCCATCGGAGGTCTTTCAGTGGGCGAACCTCATGAAGATATGTACGCTATGACAAGCTTGGTGTGCAGCATTCTGCCAAAAGACAGACCACGCTACCTGATGGGAGTTGGTACCCCTGAAAATATTCTTGAGTGCATTGCGCTGGGTATCGATATGTTTGATTGCGTGATGCCCACACGAAATGCGCGCAATGGAATGCTATTTACCTCGGAAGGAATAATCAACATCCGAAATGAAAAGTGGAAAGATGATCTTTCGCCCATTGATAGCACCCTCGGCGCATATGTCAGCGGTCGGCATTCAAAGGCCTATCTACGTCATTTGGTGATAAGTAAAGAAATTTTGGGCGCGCAAATTGCTTCCTTACACAATCTGACTTTTTACCTGTGGCTGGTGAAGGAGGCGAGAAAACAAATTATTCAGGGTACCTTTAGATCGTGGAAAGAAATGATGGTACAAAAGGTCAGAAGGCGGCTTTAACAGCTCAATGACCACATAAATCAATCGGAGTTTGAAGCTTTTAGATAAATATATTCTCAAACGTTTCTTAAGCACCTTCTTTTTTGTCGTGCTGATCCTTCTCGCCGTGATCACTATTATCGATCTCACGGAGAAGATGGACAAGTTCGCGAAAGCCGGCCTTAAAGCGAATGAGATCTTCGGATATTACCTGGATTTTATTCCCTGGATCGCAAGCCTTCTCGCACCAATCACCATTTTTATTGCTACGGTATATGTTTGCTCGCGCATGGCAGGCCACACCGAAATCATAGCTATTCTTAGCAGCGGCGTGAGCTTTAGAAGATTGCTCGTGCCTTTCTTCATCGGGGCCGGATTGGTGGGAATGATCAATTTTGTTCTTAATGGATGGATTATCCCGACTTCCAACAAGGCTAGGCTGGAATTTGAATTAATGCACCTGAAAAGCAAATATTACTTTGACCAACGCAATGTTCATATCCAGGTCGCTCCCGATACGTATCTCTATATGCAGAGCTACAACAATAGCAATCAGACCGGCTACCATTTCACGTTGGAAAAATTTACGGACAACAAGCTTGTCGAAAAACTGAACGCGAACCGTATCGAATGGGATTCGGTAAAA
>DASVBA010000657.1:0-3260 GCA_036376095.1 Chryseolinea sp. | reverse complement strand
AATCGGTGAAGGGGAAGGTGCGTTGTCCATCGTGGCATGGGCCGGCTATATCGAACGGGGTGACACCGATCCCAATTACGACTGGGTGACCAAGTTCGAAGAGGCGACCGGCTGTATGGTGACGGTCAAGACCGCCGCGACCTCCGATGAAATGGTGGCGTTGATGAACGAAGGTGGCTTTGATCTGGTGACCGCCTCCGGTGACGCATCATTTCAGGCTCCCTTCACCTCCTCCACAAAAATAGCAGGTTGTTGTTTACTAATATTGTTAGTTTTAGTACGTTTGTATTACTAATTTAATTAGTTATGAAAACGATCCGGACAGTTTTGGGAAACAAGAAGATTGAGGACAGAGACCATCATCTGGCAATGATTCAATTGCGCGACATTCTTGACGCGCACCGCGGCACGTTGATCAACAGATTAATAGCAGACCTGCCCTCTTACATCGACTACAAGTTCAATGTAAAAGTGAATGCTAAAGAACTCGAAACCATTAAGGAAAAACTGGCTTATCTGAAGAATTCATCCGTGGATATGGATAAATACAAGTTCATTTTTGATAGTGTGATGTCAAATGAAATTACTTATGTTGATGCAGGGCCGTTTTATAAAGAGATCGACGACAGCATAAGCTGGTACCTGAACGAATCACAATTGAAACTCGTAAGGTAATGACCTATGGAGAGGAATACCAGAGGGCGGCTGCTCTATGGCAAGATGCCACGGGACGTTGAAGATGAGCTCTCACCTGTTCATATCGATAAAACGTGGGAGCTGCTGCAGGAAAAGTTTTGCTTTAATGTAAAAGCCTGGAAGCAGGAGTATAAACAGTACTATCAAAAGCAGCCGCACAGCGTTTCGGAACGGGAAGCTTTTGTTGAGTACGGCGCTGCGTTTATCAATCCAGTCCTTAATGCTATCCTCAAACGGCAAGCTCACCACAACACATGGGGAAATATGCTCATCTATATTGTCAAGAAATATTAATCCCCGCCACAAGCTGCTGTTGCCCTTAAGTTTTTTTGTCTTCACCTGGAATCTTATCGGCCTGATTTACTATACTTGTTAGTGCATTTCCTGTCAAGCTGGATTGAGGCACGTATTCATCGATAGAGCCAATATGAATGAGACATCCGATGGCAGGAGGCCAATTGCGTCCCGGGAGTCGGGTTGGGCAAAAGCGTCAGCAAGGTGGTTAGCAGAAAGAAATGTATCTCCCAACTTTATCTCCGTTCTAAGTATCGTTTTTTCAATTGTAGCGTTTGTGGCGTTCTATCTTGACTCCAACGCGACCGGTAACCATACCGTGTTTATGATCCTGGCAATCATCGGTATTGAAGGACGCCTGATCATGAATTTGTTCGATGGCATGGTCGCTGTTGAACACAATAAGAAATCGGTAGTCGGTGGACTGTACAACGAGGTACCTGATCGCGTAGCAGACTCCTTTATTATTTTGGGAGCGGGACTATTGGCGAAAGGGGAACCTTATGGAATGGACCTCGCATACGTCGCTACGATACTCGCCGTCGTTACGGCCTACATTCGAACCCTTGGCGCATCCCTGAATTGTGGACATCATTTTCTTGGACCAATGGCCAAACAACATCGCATGGCAATATTGGCAGTCAGCTGTATCGTAGGTATATGGTATACCCCGGTATTTTATTATGCGCTGATAGTGATGAACGTCGGCCTTCTCATTACCTGCTACCGCAGACTTTCAAAAGTTGCGACACTGCTGAAGCAAAAATCCTCTGACACTCACTAGCAATCCACAGCATGGAAAATATTCTCCATCTCGATCTTTTTGAAAACAAAGACCTCCTCATTGTCATATCGCTCATTTTCGGGATCCTCATCTTCGCCACCGTACTGTTCTTTATCGTAGGTAAGTTGAAGCCCCGTGCTAACCTCCACGAGCTGAAAACAAGGACTAAGTCGTGGTGGATTATGGCTACTCTTTTCATCGGCACCACGATGTTCAATTATACGATCTCGTATTTCGCGATTGGCATGTTGTCGTTCATTGCGTTCAGAGAACTATACTCGATACTCGCGTTTCGCGAATCCGACCGGCGGGCAGTCTTCTGGGCTTTTGTGGCGATCCCCATACAGTACTACCTCGCTTACATTGGCTGGTACGGGGCATACATTATCTTTATCCCGATCGTAATGTTCCTGTTCCTCCCATTAAGGCTGGTGTTGAAAGGGGATACGGCAGGTATCATCAGGTCGATGTCGGTCCTGCATTGGGTGCTGATGCTTACAGTCTTCGGATTGAGCCATATGGCCTACTTGCTCTCTCTTCCCGAAATAGAAGGTTTTAGCAGCGGAGGCAGGGGACTTTTACTTTTCCTGGTTTTCCTAACGGAGATCAATGACGTTATGCAATTCACGTGGGGAAAACTGCTTGGCAAGCACAAGATCATTCCAAAGGTCAGCCCCAACAAGACGTGGGAAGGGTTCGTCGGCGGTTTGATAAGCACTACCGCGATCGGATATTTTCTAGGATTCCTTACCCCCCTATCCACTATCCAGGTTGTGTTTGTAAGTTTTATGATCGCATTCTCTGGATTTATTGGAGACATCGTTATGTCGTCGGTGAAACGCGACATTGGTGTAAAAGACACCGGCTCGTCAATTCCCGGTCATGGTGGGGTTCTTGACCGCATCGATTCGTTATCCTACACCGCGCCCATTTTTTTTCACCTTGTCTATTACCTGGCCTATTAGATGCAAAAAATTATACTCCAACTTACCTACAGCCTGCTGATCAGGAATTTTTTGAAATTGTTTGTAGGGGTGAAATTCCAGAACGCCAGGTTCCTGCTAAAGGAAAAACAATTCATCATCGTCGCTAATCACAACAGCCATCTCGATACGCTTACAATCCTTGCATCACTGCCAAGCAAGATCATCTCAAACGTCAAACCGGTAGCGGCGCAGGATCATTTTGGAAAAACAAGGTTTAAGGAAAAGCTTAGTAACTATTTCATAAATACTCTCCTGATCCAGCGCAAGCGTGATAAGGACAATATTGAGAATGATCCTATACACAAAATGATCAAAGCGCTGGACAATGGATATTCCCTTATACTATTCCCCGAAGGGACTAGAGGTGCCCCTGAAGTACAGCAACCCTTAAAACCAGGAATAGGATACGTGTTATCCGAACGACCTTTGGTTAAATATGTTCCGGCATTTATGAAAGGAATGGGTAAGGCAATGCCCAAAGATGACAACCTCATCGTCCC
>DASVBA010000652.1:0-2565 GCA_036376095.1 Chryseolinea sp. | reverse complement strand
ACCACTGCACCCCCAGCGAAAAATGTTAACGGGGCGCCTATATAATCTATAACATCAACAATAACAGGTTCGATTGCATAGATCAGGTTTGCTACAATCGTGAGGATAGCCATCGCTCGTGGCAGTTTATCCACAGGTGTGAATAGCTCCAGCGTTGACAAGGCAGGACTTGTGAAAATGCTCATGGCAATCAGCCAGAAGACGATAAGTATTGGAAGAATCCACTTGAAGATCTCGCCAGGGTTGCTGAACAACGTGAATGCAACGGCCATAAACACCATTGCGGCAAAACTCATCCCGGCTGTGATTATCGGAATGCGATGTCCTTTTACAAAACGGTAACGGTCTCCCATCCGCCCGGCGATCGGTGGCGTTACGACCAGGATGATTCCTTGAAACACCATTAGCGGGAATGAAAAATCTGTGAACTCAAATTTCTCCAGCAACTTTGGCTGGTAGTTTTGATAAGCAATCCAGCCGATGACGACCGAACCGTAGAGTGCAGCAAGACTCCATAGCTGCTTCCATTGGATGGAGTTCTTCTCCTGAGGGATAGATAAAGCTTCCATAGACGATTAGAGCCCATACATACGCCGGAGTGTAATAAGGTAGATGGCGCGCTCGTAATAAATTCGGTTTTAAGGCCGATTTCTTTATTTTTGCCCGAAAAATGCCCGTTTTAGCTTTTTCGGCTAACACCCAGAGAAGACATTTACGGACTTAATGGCCTTCCGGATCGTTGCGGGGCGAGGAGACCAGGAAGGAATTTGAGAATTAAAACGCGTCACATGCTATCGACAAAATACAATCCGGCCGAGGTTGAGAATAAATGGTACCAGTACTGGATGGATCATGGTTTCTTTCATTCCGAGCCGGACCAAAGCAAAGAGCCTTATTGCATAGTAATTCCTCCCCCCAACGTCACCGGGGTACTTCACATGGGGCATATGCTGAACAATACAATCCAGGATATCCTCATCAGGAGGGCCCGAATGCAGGGCAAAGAAGCGTGCTGGATTCCCGGTACCGACCATGCATCGATTGCTACGGAAGCTAAGGTGGTCGCCATGCTTCGCGACAGGGGAATTAAAAAATCTGATCTCACGCGTGAAGAATTTTTGAAGTATGCGTGGGAATGGAAGGAAAAGTACGGCGGCATCATCCTCGAACAACTTAAAAAATTGGGAGCCTCATGCGACTGGCAACGCACATCGTTCACGATGGATCCCGACTATTACGAAGCTGTTATTGATGTATTCATTGACCTGTACAATAAGGGCAACATCTATCGTGGACTTCGGATGGTCAACTGGGATCCTATCGGAAAGACGGCCCTGTCAGATGACGAGGTTATCCACCGGGACGTTCAATCCAAATTATATTACATCAAATATCCTATAGAAGGCAGCCAGGGAGATTTTGTCACGATTGCGACAGTACGGCCTGAGACCATCATGGCAGATACTGCAATATGCGTTAACCCAAACGACGATCGTTATAAACATCTCAAAGGCAAGAGGGCAATCATACCGCTGATCAACCGGTCAATTCCAATTATCGAGGATGATTATGTGACGATGGAGTTCGGAACAGGGTGCCTCAAAGTCACTCCGGCCCATGACATGAATGACAACGAGCTCGGAAAGAAACACAACCTGGAAGTCATTGATATTCTGAATGAAGACGGAACACTAAATGCCGAGGCCAAGATCTTTGTCGGAGAGGATCGTTTCGTTGCGCGGAAGAAGATCGCAAAAGAACTTGAGCAAAAAGAGTATCTGGTCAAGATTGAAGATTACCAAAGCAACGTCGGATTCTCTGAAAGGACTGACGCCGTGATCGAGCCGAGGTTGTCTTTACAGTGGTTTCTGAAAATGAAAGAGATCACCCGACCCGCGCATGAGCACGTAATGAATGATGATATCCAGCTGATACCTTCTAAGTTCAAGAACACCTATAATCACTGGATGTCCAACGTACGCGATTGGTGTATTTCACGGCAACTTTGGTGGGGACATCGTATTCCAGCGTGGTATGACGAAAAGGGAGACCACGTGGTCGCGAAAACGGAAGCAGAAGCCATTAAGCTGTACAAGGAAAAGACGGGGACCACCATAACCCCCACCCTTACGCAGGATGCTGATGTCATGGACACATGGTTTTCCAGCTGGCTCTGGCCTATTGCAGTCTTTGACACCACAGTTTTTAAGGACGGAAATAAAGGGAACAAGGATCTCAACTACTACTATCCTACCAAGGATCTCGTTACTGCACCTGAAATTCTTTTTTTCTGGGTAGCAAGAATGATCATTGCAGGATATGAGTACCGTGGTGAGATGCCTTTCAAGAACGTGTACCTGACGGGTATCGTTCGCGATAAGCTGGGCAGGAAAATGTCGAAGTCCCTTGGAAATTCACCTGACCCCTTGGACCTGATCGCCACATTCGGAGCGGATGCGGTTCGGACTGGTATGCTTTTCAGTTCACCTGCAGGGAACGATCTGTTATACGATGAAAAATTAATCGAACAGGGCCGGAATTTCGCGAACAAGATCTGGAATGCAT
>DASVBA010000685.1:0-2958 GCA_036376095.1 Chryseolinea sp. | reverse complement strand
TTCGGGTTGAAGTTCTTCGATAGATATCCATCCGTCAAGCGTTCTTATATAAAGATAATTTTTGTTGTCAGTCGAAATGGTTCCGGGATCACTTTGTTTGTTTTCTTTTTTTTCAACGGTAACCCGGAAGATCTTGTATGTCTTGTTATTGATGCTGCACCATGCCGCAGGATAGGGACTCAGTCCACGTACAAAGTTTCTTACCGTCTCACTCTCCTGCGCCCAGTTGATCTTGCAATCTTCCTTAAAGATCTTTGGGGCATGTTTCATTTCGGCAACATCCTTTTGAGGAACAGTTGAATAGTTTCCCGAAGCAATAGCCATTACTGTTTTAAGAACCAATTGGGCCCCCTTCACCATCAGCCTTTCGTACAGTGTTCCAACAGTGTCGTTCTCGAGAATAGGTTCTTTCTCCTGGAAAATGATCGTACCTGTGTCGATCTCGTGTTTTAGGAAGAAGGTTGTGACGCCTGTTTCTTTTTCTCCGTTTATAATCGCCCAGTTTATAGGTGCCGCGCCACGATATTGCGGGAGTAGCGAAGCGTGAAGATTAAATGTTCCGATGGCAGGCATCGCCCAAACGGATTCGGGCAGCATCCGGAAAGCCACCACAATCTGAAGGTTTGCGTTAAATTGCTTGAGTTCATCCAGGAAATCCTGCGACTTGAGATTGGTAGGTTGAAGAACTGGAATGTTGTGTCTAAGTGCTGAATCTTTAACGGGGGAATATGAAACCTTCTGACCTCTGCCTTGTGGCTTGTCGGGAGCGGTGATCACGGCCACGACGTTGAATTTATTTTCGACGAGGATCTCCAGACTGGGTACAGCAAATTCGGGTGTTCCCATAAAAATGATCCGGAGTTCTTGCATGTAGTCTAAAAGTTGGGGCGAATTAACGCATTTTGGTGGATAATTTAATACCGTAAATTATTCCATTTGCTCAATTACTTCGATTAAGCTTCCGACCCTTTTAAGCTATTATGAGATACGTCAGTCATACGAGCTCTTTGAATATGTAGCGCTCATCGTACTCGACACCAAAGCGGATAAGGAATTCTCTGTACTCCTCCAGAAATGTTTTTTGTTGATGATGAGCTTCCTGATTTCTTATGTACGACATAATTCGCGGTAATTGAGACTTGCTGTAAGAGAATGCTCCGTATCCGGCTTGCCATTCAAATTTGCCTTTGATGAAACGCTGATCGTTGATCCATTTGGACGAGCCGGCCTTCACGTCCTGCATCAAATCGGAGAGTGATTGCGTTGGCCGCATTCCAAACAGAATATGGATATGGTCGGGCATACCGTTAATGGCCAGCAATTTGTGATCGTAATGTTGAATTATACCGACCATGTATTTGTAAAGGTGATCTCGCCATTCATTTTTTATCAATCCTACTCTTGACCTGACGGCGAAGATTGTATGAATGTGAATTTGTGTGTAGGTGTTTGGCATAACGGGTAAATAGATTGTCGGTATCAATTTATTCTTTTTGATTGATCTCGTGCAATGCTTGTGCCTTCGGTTTTCCTGATATATTTTTCCCGTCACCGCAAACCAACGATGGTTGCGTACATTTCCGCAACGGTTGATGTGTCATCCCTACGGGATTTTGTTTTCGGCGATGATTTTGGCCACCGGTGTTGCGTCCCTAGCGGGACTCGATTTTGATACGCGCTGTTTTGAATTATTTGTCCCATCGGGACAAGATATTGGTAGAAAAAAAATTGTCTAGCGTTATCGGAATCCCTTTAGGGATGACACAACGGCGATGTGATGAACTGTATCAAAATAAACAACCCGGCAAACCGACGATGGGTGTTAATCCCTCAATTCTTTGCGCATGTATTTTTTGCAGATGGGACATTCCTGCCATACGTGTCCCCGGGCGGGACAAAATTCGCGGCCGAAATAAATTATTTGCAGATGAGCTTTATTCCATTTGCTTTCGGGAATCAACCGCTTGAGATCTCTTTCCGTTTGCTCAACACTTTTTCCACTGCTCAATCCCCACCGGTAGGCCAACCGATGTATATGGGTATCGACTGGAAAAGCAGGAAGATGAAACCATTGAGTCATCACTACCGACGCTGTCTTGTGACCAACCGCCGGCAATTCTTCGAGCTCTGCAAATGTCTGTGGAACTTTGCCTTCATATTTTTCTATAAGGATTTTCGATAACCCGTAAATCCCTTTCGATTTCATAGGCGACAATCCACACGGCTTGATTATTTCCCTGATCTCATCGACGCTCATCTTTACCATGTCATAAGGGTTATCAGCCCGGCTGAATAACAATGGCGTTGTTTTGTTAACGCGTTCGTCGGTGCATTGAGCCGACAACAACACGGAGATCAACAACGTGTAAGCATCCTTGTGACGAAGCGGTACCTCTGGTTTAGGATAATACTTATTCAGGATGGTAAGAATGTCGTTTACCTTTTCTGTCTTTGTCATAGGAGAGGGCTTGCAGCCTGGGGCTTGAAGCTATTCCGGATACAACAAATATTTCTTTCTAACCTCCTTGAACGCATTGAGTTCCCGCTGCCATGATTCACGGATCTGTTCTTCGCTCAACCCGTCTTTGATCTGTTGCGCGAGCACTTCATTGCCTGCCCATCTGGCAAAGTGAGGTACAAAGAATTTTTCCTTATCAGGAAACGCTTTATACATGTCGATCAAATAATGAAGATCAACCTTTTTAGGCACGGCGACTTGTCGAAGGTCCAATCCAAAACACAACTTATTTTCTAAGGGAGGGTCAATGGCCATACCGGGAACATCAACAGGTGTAAATTGAAATGGCATATTCTTGAGATCCGGGTGACCGATCACCTGAAACGGCATCGCTGTTCCCCGGCCAAGACTTAACGCTGTTCCCTCAAAGAAACATATCGATGGATATAATCTCACTGATTGATCATTGGGAAGATTCGGCGACGGTTTTAACGGTAAAG
>DASVBA010000635.1:0-5077 GCA_036376095.1 Chryseolinea sp. | reverse complement strand
ACTACTTACTACTTACTACTTACCACTTTACCCCCACCCCCGTCTCATTCTTCACGACTTTCCCCCCAATCATCACGAACTCGACCTTCTTCAAAAGATTAATGTCTGTTAGCGGATCTCCCTTAACGGCAATAAGGTCGGCCAACTTTCCTGATTCCAGTGTTCCAAATTCATTACTCTTACCCAACGCTTCCGCCGCCTTGCCCGTGCCGGCCTGAATGGCTTGCATTGGCGTCATCCCCACTCTTACGAGTTCTGAAAATTCGTTCGCACAATATTCGGGATCAGAACCTGTGAGGTCTGTGCCGACCACAACGTTGACCCCGGCCTTTATCGCTTTAGTAAGCATCGCTTCAATACCAACCCGATGTTGTTTCGTGAGCTCAATTGCCTTCTTAAGCGCTTCGCTATCTTCATTAAATTCCAGGAACCATTTTCCGATCGTCAATGTCGGGACAAGATAAGTGCCTTTTTCAACCATTAACTTAATTGCCTCGTCGTCGATAAAGCTGCCGTGCTCAATAGTCTTCGCTCCTGCCCGAACGGACATCTTGATCGACTCCGCCGAATGAGCATGCGCCATAACGGGTACGTCCCTACGTGTAGCCTCATCGATAGCAACATCAAGCTCTTCCTTGCTGAAATGAACATTCTGTGGATTATCGCCCGCCGTCATAAAAGCACCAGAGACTAACAGCTTGATCCAGTCGCTGCCATACTTTATCTCGTTGCGGACAGCCTTTCTCATTTCTTCAGGGCCATCCACTACAAGGCCATCCACGATCACACCTTTCTGTTCGTAGCTAAAGAAATTTAAGTCGCCACCACCACCAGTTACCGAGATCCAATGCCCCGCACCGAAAATGCGGGGACCATTAAACATTCCCTTGTTAATGGCGTTCCGCAGATCGAAGTGCGCGTAGCCAACGTCAAGGTCGCCCGGAACACGAATGGCTGTCCAGCCCGCCATTAACATTCCCTGCACATTTTTCAACCCCTGCAACGCTTTGGCCGCTGAGCTGTTCTTAAGGTGATAAGTTTGATAATCGTCATCGCTGTCTCCGAGTGGATGACAATGGAGGTCGATAAATCCAGGCAAGACAGTATATGAGCTGAGGTCAACGGTCTCCGTGCCTTTTGGAATAATATCCCGCTGGCCGACGGCTTTGATCCGGTCCCCTTCCACAAGTATCACCGTCGCCTTTAACGGAGTATTACTTTTACCATCGATGATCTGTTTACAGACAATCGCGGTAACTTGTGAATAAGTGTGAGAAACAGAGACAACGATAAAGAGGATGAGAGCAACAATCCTTCTGTTCATGATAATAGGTTTACCATCAAATTACGACCGAATCCGGTACTTATCAACTTCGTACGGGGGCAATGCGGCAATCATAAAAGAAATACACGAAAAGGAGCAAAAAAACCGCAGCTTTTTGGGCGTTTGCTCTGCGTGCAACTAACTCATCTAAAGAGACCCTCCATTTGGGCTAAAGCCCAATGAATTTCGCATCAATTTCCCAGGGCTTTAGCCCGAAGGAGAATGAAAGAAACAGTTGGAGAAATAAGATGTAAATTCCATCCGATTATGACTTCAACATTCGATAAACAATTGAGATGAACCAGCAGTTGGCACAGATAGCATTAGTTGTCCGGGACTACGACGAAGCAATTCAATTTTATACGGAAATCCTGAAGTTCGAGCTCATCGAAGATACGCCGCTCACTCCTTCAAAACGATGGGTGGTTGTTCGGCCGCCCGGGGCTAAAGGTTGTGCACTTTTGCTGGCGAAGGCCGTAGGAAGCGAACAAATAAGCCGCATTGGCAATCAAACCGGTGGCCGCGTGTTTCTTTTTTTATACACCGACAATTTTCAGCGGGATTATGAGTTTTTGAAAATGAAGGGAGTAAGATTCGTGCGTGAGCCTTCTGAAGAATCGTATGGAACTGTCGCAGTGCTTGCCGATCTGTATGGGAATCTGATCGACCTAATCGAACCGCGCAAGACGGAAGGGTCAACGGAATAAAATTTCGGTCTACAACCAAAATGTAAATTATGAAAACTATAGTCGTATTCATCCTGATTGCAATCGGCTTATTTATTATACTAAAGATCTTCAAGGCCATCCTGAAATGGATATTGATAGCTGTCGTAGTCGTCGTTGCTATTGCATACTTTTCAAATCCTGATGAATCAAACCACAAACGCAGTCTCAAGGAAATAGGACAAAAACTGGATGTTAAGATCAAGGACGACGCCATCCAGGTGGATGATTACGAAGTGTTTTCTGTGACCAAAGTTAAGGTGGACGGAAAGGAAAGGATCACAGGTATCGGAGCCTTCGGAAAAGTGTGGCATTTCGACGACATAGAGGACCAATTCAAAAAATAGCTTTCTCTTCTATCCAGAATACAAACCACTCAATGTATCAGAGTTTGTGATAGCGAATTTCTCTTTCCCGCTTAGTGCATTATTGCATATATTCAGGAAAACTAAATTTTTGCGAATATGAACCCCAGAAGAATTATTGGCTTATTTATTCTTCTGGAACTTATAATAATCGTGGTGTCCATCCTGATGGACGGTTTTACTATTTCGGCACTTCAAGCCACAACCCGATTTTCCGGCCGCCTTTCCCTGTTTTTATTCAGTGCTATCTTCCTGATGCATAGCAAACCGGCGACACTCCATGCATGGCTATCAGAAAAATTCTATCTGTTGTTTGCTATCGTTCATGGTATTCACCTTATCGAACTAATTGCATATAACTACCTCACCGACGTCAAGCTAATACCGACAAGGGTTGCGGGCGGATTTCTTGCCTACGCGTTTATCTTCGTCATGCCACTGCTATCCAATCACGCTCGATCAGGGAAGATCAGCATCAAACGTTTTTTCACGTTCGAAGCGATTTTCCTTTATTTTATCTGGCTGGTATTCTTCCTCACGTATCTTCCGCGTGTACAAGGAAAGTTGCCATCTGTCGGCGGCTCATACGCCGAGCACGTTGCATTATTAGGATGGGTGTCTACCATGCTTGGCATAAAACTTACAAGCATGTTGCAATTTCAAAAAGCACGGTGATCAATTACACGTTCCAATTGGGCACGCCCTTTTCGAATTCACTTACATTATGCCTTACAACGGCTTCGACGTCGTTGGTGTTTTTAAAGACTTTGTGCTGGCGGCAGGAACTGTTGCCTTTTGAAACAACCTCATTTATCCGGGAAAGGTATGCCGTGTAATTTAGTTTTTGAGCGAAAGGTTCAAGAGCCTCAATCCATTGAAGAATGTCTTTCTTTAAAGTCTTTGTTTTACCGTGGCTTGATACTATTATATCGGCGTCGAGTCCGTACCTGATAGCGCGCCATTTGTTCTCTCTGAATATCCATTGCTTGAGCGGTGCATGCGACGTTGTCCACTCCTCCTCATGCTCACGAAACCAGTGTGACAACAGATGGACGAATGCAACTATCCCTATTGATTCGTACAACGTTGCAGGTTCATCACAAAAACGAAGCTCCAACGTTCCATATTCCGGACTGGGGCGAAGGTCCCACCAGACATCTTTCATGCCCATGATCGACTTTGCTTTGATCAAAAAGCGATAAAGGTTTTGAAATCCTTTCCAGTCTTTTACGAAGTACGGCATTCCTGCAGTGGGGAGTGCCTCGTAGGTAGTAGGCCGGCACGACGAAAGACCGGTGTACTTTCCTTGCCAGAACGGAGAACTTCCTGATAACGCAAGAATATGTGGAAGAACATGCATAAAAAAATAGTTGTAGCGCATACATGCATCACCTGACACCATGCCCAAATGTATATGCATGCCATAAACCGCCATTCTGCGTATAATCCACTGGTTGCGATCTATAAGCTGATGATATCTTGGAGAAGGTGTCACCAATCGTTCGCGGTAATCCGCCAATGGGTGTGTGCCGGTGGAACCCAGCTTTAAATTCAGTTCGGCCGCTGCCAGGGAAGCATCATCAAGGGACGACTTCAGGTCTTTCTCAATATCAAATACATCCTTTCCTATAGATGTGGTTACTTCCAGCGTACTTTGAAAAAATTCATGTTCTAACCTTTTATCCTTGCGATACTCTATAATGTCATTTGCCCTGGGGGTCAATAATAGGGTGTTGGCATCCAGTACCTGGAGCTCCAGTTCGACGCCAATCGACAGTTCCCGTTCGCTTCGAACAAATTCCAACCCTTCGATATGTTCTTTCTTCATCCAGAATGGGCGTTAAGAAGAATTTCAATATACAATCCTCTTGCAAACTTTCTAACTTTCCAACGTAAATCCTAACATAGGCTCATGTGCGGAATAACCGGAATTTTTGCATTTAATCTTGTTGGTAAGTTCAACAAGATCAACGTTACAAACGCTACCATGGCGTTGGATAAACGCGGGCCTGACTTTCAGGACGTATACCTTGATGAATGGATCGCACTAGGTCACCGAAGGCTCTCTATTATAGACACCAGCGCCGCTGGCAATCAGCCGATGTGGGACGAAACAAACCGGTATTGTATTGTCTTCAACGGTGAAATATTCAACTTTAAAGAACTCCGAACCGACCTCAATCGTAATGGTGTTGTCTTTCGTTCCAACTCAGATACCGAAGTTCTGCTAAAGTTATATATCCGCGAGAAAGAAAAATGCCTTAACAAACTAAATGGTTTCTTCTCTTTCTGCATTTATGACAAACAGGAGGAAACTTTTTTCCTGGCGCGTGATCGATACGGTATAAAACCGCTATTATATCTTTTTGACGAGGACAAATTCATATTCGCGTCAGAAATGAAGGCTCTCCTGCAATATGGCATCGAGAAAAAGCTGGATTACAACTCACTCTATATATACCTTCAGTTAAACTACATCCCTGCACCCGACTCGATCTTTTCTGATGTGAAAAAACTTCTGCCTGGTCATTATATGACCGTGGGCCGGAAGAAGATGGATATTCAGTCCTACTATCACATTCCTTACGAAAGTGACGAGGCTAAGAGAAATAAAATGCCTTATCCTAAGGCAAAAGAAAAATTCAAGCAGCTTCTTGAGGCGG
>DASVBA010000684.1:0-5285 GCA_036376095.1 Chryseolinea sp. | reverse complement strand
ATCTTAGCGATGAAAAGTATATCGCCTATGCCTATGACTTTGGTGCCACGCACCTGGGCAACCCGAAAAACTATGGTGTGAGCCTGAGGGTGAACTTTTAATTGTTGTTGGCCTGGACATGTAAGTTAATTCGCGAGGAAGCAGAATTCTGAATGTTACTTACTCACACCTGGCTGTATTCAGTTGTCGAGGAAAATCGTTAAATTATTAGCCCCGATGTCGACGAAAATACCAAATCTTTGGATCATTGATGACGACCCGATGTCTTCATTTTATATTAAGCGTCTGGCTGAACTTGGTGAACTTGCCAATATCATTACAATATATAATACCGCGCAGGGGGCGATCAACTACCTTTTGCATCATCGCAAGAGCCTCGAACATCTTCCCGATATCATACTGCTTGACATTTATATGCCTGAAGTCGACGGGTGGGAATTTCTCAATCAGCTTAAGCAGATCGAAGATCAATTAATAAAAAAGGCAGCTATCTACATCATCAGCTCCTCAAATCACCCAAGGGACCTTAGCCGCGCGGAAACATTTCCCGTGGTTCGCTCTTATTTTCAGAAGCCAGTTACGTTGGAGGTCCTTAAGGACATGGTAGCGGCTTTTATGGCGCAGAAGTAACAGAGGAAATTACTTTATAATCTCGATTTCTGTTCTTCGGTTTATGGCCCTTCCGCCTTCTTCATCGTCGTTTGAGACGATAGGTCGTTCTGAACCAAATCCCTTGGCAGAAAGACGCCCTGCGGCAATCCCTTTTTGAGTAAGATAATTAACGACCGCTGTAGCTCGTTTGAGAGAAAGTGCTTTATTGGATGTAGCATTACCGCTGTTGTCGGTGTGGCCGTTGATCTGAACCTTCAAGGTATTGTTGGCCACCAGCAGTTCCCGGATATTTTCTACTTCAGCAACAGATTCGGGTTTGAGATCAGACTTGCCAACATCGAAGAAAATGTTCTTTAACACCACCTTTGAACCGATTTCAGCTTTCACCATGATAATGTGAGTATCGATTTCCTGGTATTCTGCAAACTGGGGAAGATTGAAATTGATCGAGTTGAACAGGTAACCTGCTTTTTCTGTAGCCACCCCGTAATTCCCGCCGTGTGGAATTACTAATTCAAATTCTCCCGTTGTCGGGTTTGCATTGATCTTGGTGATAACCTGGTTGGTTTCGTTATTTACCAGAGAGATAACAGCGCTTAACGGGGCGGCAGATGTTTCGTCTATAACTTTTCCCTTTAACAACGTTACTACCTTCATATCCTTGTGGACCTGTATCATCGGATCAACAAATTCTTCGTGTTTTGGCAGCTCGGTTTTCGTTTTCTCTTCAGCCGGTTTTGCAGCAACAGGCTTGGGTTTTGGTTTGTACTTTGGCTCGAGGAACGCAATTGAATAAATGTCGGCGTCTCCCAAACCACCTTCTTTGACAGTGGAGAAGTACCCCTTCTTCTTGTCAGGCGACAACGTAAAGAATCCATCGTATTCCCAGGAGTTCAACGGCCATCCCATGTTCTCCGGTTTGCTCCACTTGTTGTTCTTGAATTCGCTGACGAAAATGTCGCTGTTACCGAGACTTGGATGTCCGTCTGACGAGAAATAAAGTGTCACCCCATCGTGATGAATAAAGGGAGAATCTTCATTCTCCGGTGTATTGACCACAGCGCCAAGGTTCACTGCTTTGCCCCATTGGCCTTTGCCGTCAAGCTGGCTTACGTATAGGTCCAGTTCACCGATACCACCCGGCCGATTACTTGCGAAGTAAAGTTTTTTTCCATCAGCGGAAACGCTGGCGCAGGTTTCCCAGAACATTGATGTATTGATATTCTTGTTCAACGGTTCCGGCTTCGACCACTGATCGCCGCTAAGTGTCGAGATGTAAATATCGCCTTCGCCTTCCTCATAGTATAGGAACAGGGTTTTGCCATCCGGAGAAAGTGACGCCGCTGCATCGTTGTATTTTATGTTAACGTTCGAGCTTATAAGCTTCGGTGTAGTCCAGCCGCTGGCATTTTTAGTGGATACGTATATGTCCTCGTAGTTTGCGTTGGCTTTAGCTCTGGCAGGATCATCCGTTCTGTTCGACGTAAAGATCAGTGTGTTTCCATCAGCAGATATGATGGGGGAGTAATCGTTGTAGGGAGTGTTTACAGCGTTGCCGAGGTTTTCAATTATAACGTTCAATTCGTTTTGAGATAGTGAATCGGCGATGTGGCATTCGGCTATCTTTTCATCGGCTATACTTCCCAATTCTTTTTTCTTTTTCTTGAACCGTTCGAAATGTTCGATCGCCTTTTTGAACTCGTTGGTGTTCTGGAAGGCTATTCCAAGGTGATAGTCTATGTCGGGATTAACCGCAGGGTTGAGGCGATACGCTTTGTCGATGTAGGATGCTGCTTTTGATTTGGTTTCGGAGTAGAGATAGGTTAATCCGATCTTGAAGTTAACCAAGGCATCATCAGGGTTCATTTCAAACGCGGCCATGTACGACGACATTGCGTTTTTGTAATCCTTCTTGCCGTAATACTTATCTCCGGCGGCAACAAGGCTCTTCACGTCCTGTGCATATCCGAAATGTGTACACAGAATGAAAAGCGCAGCAGTTAAAAAATGTTTATCCATGATAATGGAAACAGTTGAAAAAGTATGACAAATATCGAAAAGATAGACTGAAATTTAATCATTGGAAGAATGCATTAACCGCAATTATGGTACATCAGAAATTACTGATTACCCGATGGTTTAACCCATCCCGGCCCCCGCACTGCCCGTCCAGGCGTTGCCCCTGTGTGCTCACCGTTCGACAAGACCATTATTCCATTGACAAAAACATACACCATACCCGTGGCGTACTGCATAGGCCTTTCGAACGTAGCGTGATCCTGTATTTTATCTGCATCAAACAAAACTATGTCGGCATAATTTCCTGGTGTGAGCATACCACGCTTCTTTATCTTAAGGTTTCCGGCTGGAAGTGATGTAAGTCTTCGGATGGCTTCCTGCAGAGTGATCACTTTTTCTTCCCTGACATATTTCGATAACAGCCTTGCGAAGTTTCCATAAGCGCGCGGATGAGTGCTCGACTTGAGAAAAACTCCTTCGGGAGCCGATGACTCAGCATCTGATCCGAAGCTCACGTAAGGAAGTGCGATCTGCCTTTTAATATTTTCTTCGGACATCATAAAATAGACCGTACCGATGCGGGTGCTATCCGTGATAACGAGATCCATCGCTGTTTCCTCGGGCGATTTGCCGTGTATCGCTGCCACTTCTGCCAGTGTTTTTCCAGTGAATTTTTTCAGTGAGTCATTCGCAAACCCCACAAGGAGGACCTTATCAGGACTGCCGCTCATTTGAAGGAGATTTTCCCACTTGTTTGAGGGACTCCGCATTTCGGCGATAACTCTTTTCCGAATGGAAGGATCTTTCATTCTCTTGATCCATTCCTTGATTCCACCTTCCTGTACCCAGGGTGGCATGGATGCATCCAGGCCGGTAGCCCCTGCGGTATAGGTGTACATATCAGCCGTGATCTTAAGACCTTCCTGGTTTGCCTTCTCAATTTTGTTGAGCACAGAATCGATCTTCGTCCAATTGTCTTTTCCTGCCATCTTCAGGTGGTAGATCTCGGCGGGGATCTTTGCCTCGCGGGCGATGCGGATCGTCTCATCAACTGCTGCGAAGATGTTATTTCCTTCACTACGCATATGCGTTATGTACATTCCGCCATAGGTGCTTGCTTCTTTGCAGAGTTCGATGAGCTCTTCGGTGGAAGAGTAGTTTGCTGGCGCATAGATGAGCGAAGATCCGACTCCGAGGGCACCTTCTTCCATAGCCCCACGTGTCAGCTTTTTCATCCGATCCAACTCCTCCGGAGTAGGAGGCCGGTTCGCCATCCCCAGCTCGTGGATCCTTAGGGAAGTTGCGCCGACAAAAGACGCAATGTTACAGGAGATACCTTTCTTCTCCATGTGATCCAGGTATTCTCCCAATGTGGTCCAGGGTATGTCGAACGAGTAGTCATGCATTTGTGACCTCATTCCTTTTTTCATCTCTTCATTGAGAGGACCCATCGACATGCCTTCGCCAAATACTTCCAGCGTTACACCCTGCCGGATATCACCCTGTGATTTACCGTCCACGATCAGGCTTTCCGTAGCCCAGCTCAGCATGTTTATAAAACCCGGAGCAACCGAGAGTCCTTTTGCATCTATCTCTGATTTACCTACAGCATTTGACAGATCGCCAATAGCTGCTATTGTATCCGAATTAATCCCGATGTCTGTGACGACAGGATCGCCGCCGCTACCGTCGTAGATCGTTCCCCCGCGGATAATAACATCGAATGATTTTTTCTCGGTGCATGAAATTAAGAGCGTCAGCACTAACGCGACAAGTCCAAAACGGATCATGGAGAAAGGTTGATTGATAGTTATTCCTGAATGTAACGGAATAGATCTACATTCAAAAGAGGGTCCAGCTACACCGCTAACTAGACCAGGTAGCCAGGCATCCGGTTACCTTTTCTTATAACCCGGACCGCGTATTATTCTTCCCGGAGTGGCACCCGTGTGTTCTCCATTCATCAATACGGCCGTGCCATTTACAAATACGTGAACCATACCCTCAGCATACTGCTTGGGATCTTCGAACGTAGCGTGATCTTTTATCGTGGCGGGATTGAAAATCGCCAGGTCTGCATAATGGCCTACGTCCAGCTTTCCTCTCTTTTTGATCTTGAGATTAGTGGCGGGCAGGGACGTCAGCCTTCGTATCGCTTCTTCCATCGTTATGAGTTTTTCATCACGTACATATTTGCCGAGGAAGCGGGCAAACGTTCCGTAAGCACGGGGATGCGTGCCCCAATCTTTAAAGATCTCGGCATCGGACATTGATGCACCGTCAGATCCAAGGCTTACATAGGGCTGTTTAATGACCTTTCTGATATTTTCTTCAGACTGTTGGTAGTATAACGACGCGATCGTTGATTTATCACGCATCACAAGATCGATGACGGTTTCGTCAGGGTCTTTTCCGTGGATAGAGGCTACTTCATCCAGTCGTTTGCCGCGATAGAGCTCGTTAAGTGAATCGAGGCGAAACCCAAGCAGCACGACGTCATGGGCGTCCGAATTTTTATACGGTATGCCCACACGCATTTCGTGAAGTACTTTGGCGCGTATCGTGGGGTTCCTCATGCGTTTGCGCATCGCCGCAGCACCACCCTCCTGTACCCAGTTTGGTAAGCGGGCAGTCAACCCGGTAGCGCTGGCGAC
>DASVBA010000597.1:0-6452 GCA_036376095.1 Chryseolinea sp. | reverse complement strand
TATCGTTATGAAGGACTTGAAAGGAAATGTTGTCTACGTTGATGATTTTCAACCATCTCCGCCAAAACCGACTACTTTTCAAGAACAATGATCCAGTCCGGCCCGCTCCCGATTTTATATCGCTCCGCAAAATTTCCAGCGTTAATTGCAATGGAAAAGTTAAGCAGACTATTGAGATAGCTTACCTCTTTTCCTTGGTGAACTTCTGCAAAAGTGTTGGCAAAAGGAACCCTGCCCTGGTAAACAATCTTGTTATCACGAGTGATCTTCACGTTTACATCGTCACCAGGGTTGACACCAAGTTTTTGAAAAGTTTTACTGTCGATGTTCGTCCATACGTTTCCATATTGAACATCCAGCACAGGGATATTTCCAAAGACCTGATTACGCTCAAACACCGGTTTTTGATAAGGCAGCTTTACGATGTCATCGGTTATTTTTCCACCAACCTCTTCAAAGGTCATTACACCAGCCGCCAGTTTCGCACCCGTATATGCGTATACATCGCGGCCATGAAATGTATATGACTTCTCGGAATTCTTCAGCCTGTTCTTGGTCTCGTCGATTTCTCTTACTTCTTCTATTCCCAGGTACTCAGCTAATAGCGTTAGAGTGCCGTTGTCGGGAGTGACAATAAAATGACCTGAACGCAGTTTGGCAACTATGGATCTCCGTGTGGAACCCACACCAGGATCGACGATTGAAACGAATACTGTTCCTGCCGGCCAATAAGAAACGGACTGATTTAACCGGTACGCGGCTTCCCATATGTTGAACGCAGGAATCTCGTGAGTGACATCAAAGATCCGCAGATCATCAGATACTGAGAAGGCCACACCCTTCATTGCTGCCACTGCTCCATCCTTTAATCCAAAATCAGATTGGAAAACTAGTGCATGGTGTTGGCTGTAGGCGGTTGATGATATTACAAACAGCCAAAAAAGAAAAAGAATGTACAACCTGACCATGATCGAAGAAAATTAACGATTGAAGTTTAATAAAATAACAGAATTAACATAGGTGCTCTCGACATAAAATCGAAAGCCCGACTCTTTTCCTTATCTTTGTAGCTTATTTTTCATTCATCTCATGATCGCAGCGAATAACCTGTCTCTCCAGTTTGGAAAAAGAGTTTTGTTTGACGAAGTGAACCTGAAGTTCACTCCAGGAAACTGCTACGGCGTGATTGGTGCAAACGGTGCCGGTAAATCTACCTTCCTTAAAATATTGTCTGGTGATATCGATCCCACAAGGGGGAATGTCTCCATTGAACCCGGCAAACGCATGGCAGTGCTGCGTCAGAATCACTACGAATTTGATGAGGTGCCGGTGTTGGATACGGTCATGATGGGTCATGGGAAGCTTTGGGGTATTATGAAAGAAAAGGATGCCATTTATGAGAAACCAGACTTCTCCGAGAGCGATGGCATTCGCGCTTCAGAACTTGAAGGCGAATTCGCCGAGATGGATGGCTGGAACGCCCAGTCCGACGCAGCCGCTCTATTAAGCGGATTGGGAATTGGCGAGGAAGACCATTTCAAACTGGTGAAAGAACTAAATGGAAACCAGAAGGTTCGAGTACTCTTGGCGCAGGCAATATTCGGCAACCCCGACATACTTATCCTCGACGAACCTACGAACGACCTGGATATTCACACGGTGAGCTGGCTGGAGGATTTCCTGCTGGAGTTCAAGAACACAGTGATCGTCGTTTCTCACGACCGTCACTTCCTCGATACAGTGTGCACGCATATCGTTGACATTGATTTCAGCGCTATTCGTCTCTACACTGGCAACTATACCTTTTGGTATCAATCCAGTCAATTGGCATTACAACAGCGCTCATCTGCCAACAAGAAGGCCGAAGACAAGCGAAAAGAATTGCAGGAATTTATTGCCCGCTTTAGTGCAAATGCTTCAAAATCAAAACAAGCAACAAGCCGTCGCAAACTTCTAGAGAAAATTAATGTTGATGACATTCAGCCCTCGACAAGAAAATATCCCGCGATCATTTTTCAGCAAAAACGGACTGCCGGCGATCAAATACTTCAAGTCGAGAACATGAGCTTCAGTACGAATGGGACAACACTTTTCAAAGGGCTTGATTTTTATATCAATAAAGGCGAAAAGGTTGCAATCCTCAGCAAGGACAGTCTTGCCATAACCTCTTTATTCAAGATTTTAATGAATGAAGAAAATCCTTCCGGCGGAAGTTTCAGATTTGGTCAAACAATTACTACTGCATATTTGCCAAGCAACAACGAAGACTACTTTCAATCCGAAGACAACCTCATAGATTGGCTAAGACAATTCGCTGAGGAAGAAAATAAGGATGAAATTTACATCCGTGGTTTTTTGGGCAAAATGCTTTTTTCCGGAGAGGAAGTTTTCAAAAAATGCAGCGTCCTGTCGGGTGGTGAAAAAGTACGTTGCATGATTTCACGTATGATGTTGCCTGGAGCGAATTTCCTTATTCTTGATGAGCCGACCAACCATCTTGATCTCGAGTCTATTACGGCATTCAACAATGCGCTGAAGGACTTCCCAGGAACAGTGCTGTTTACTTCTCACGACCATGAGTTCACGCAGACGGTTGCTAACCGGATCATTGAGATCACACCTAACGGTTTTATCGACAAGCTGATGAGCTACGATGAGTATATCTCCAGCGAGAAGGTTTCTGAACAGAAAGAGCTGCTTTACGCCTGATAAGGAAAATGCAGCTGTGAATTTAGTTGTTCACTGCCTTTTGCTCGTCGCCGACCTTTGTGTAAAAGTATTTCATTTTGTCAACGTGTTCACGCTTTCCGGTGCTTCGACGCTGCATGATCATTCCTTCGCCTGTAAATGCAATCGTCCATTCAGTGACCATATTCGTAGTATTTTTTGATGGGTCCTTATTAACAGCACTTTCAAAATAGACGATAGATTGATTCTCATCAATTCGGTAAGATCCGCTATCTATCGAAGTGGCGTTGTTGAGGTAGGTGCCATCTGATCTGAATTCTATCCACTGTCCCGATGTCGGATTCTTGGCTACCTCCTCTTTACCGGATGTTATTTTCTGGATCTTCCACGCCCCTACGATTCTGTCGATTATCTTATCAGGCGTTTGTTTGGAATCCTGAGCCTTAATTGAGGTGCAAACGAGCAGTATTGCGAAAGCAAAGCATATCTTGGATGTCATATTGTATTCAGTTTTGGATAACAAGGGTCATTGAAAAACCATGCCATGAACTTCACGCGCGTATTAGTGGTTTATTGACGAACCCGGTGGGAATAGTTGACACGTTTCGCGCATTTATTTCCCCAAATCGTCCTGAAAAAGGCCTACATTTTTAAAATAATTATATTAACAAGTCGACACTACTGATAACGCCAACCTTAGCATATAATCTCATGTCTCAAAAAACCAAAGTCACGATCGGCCATGTTTTCAGAACAATCGTATGGCCTCGTAAAAACCTTCTTCTGGTAGGCCTGGTGTTAATAGTTATCAGCCGCCTGGCGAGTCTGATCTTGCCAGCATCCAGCAAATACCTTATCGATGACGTAATTGCAAAAAACGATACAGAGAAGTTAAAGCTTTTACTGTTGGTTGTGCTGGCAGCCATAGTCGTTCAGGCCGTTACGTCATTCCTACTCACGAAACTTCTAAGTGTTGAAGCTCAGCACCTGATATCTGTCCTTCGTTCTAAAGTTCAGAAGCAGCTGTTAAGAATGCCTACTCGGTTCTTCGACAACAATAAGTCAGGAGCTCTTGTTTCGAGGGTGATGAACGATGTCGAGGGGGTCAGGAATCTCGTGGGCACGGGACTCGTGCAACTTGTAGGCGGCGTCCTGACCGCAACCATCAGTCTGATAGTGCTTATTCGTATTAGTCCAATGATGACATTGTACGTTTTGGTCCCCGTAATAATATTTGGCGTGATCTCATTAAAGGCCTTCTCTTACATCCGTCCTATCTTCCGGGAACGCGGGGTGCTGAACGCTGAAGTAACAGGACGTCTAACGGAGACGTTGAACGGAGTTCGTGTAATTAAAGGTTTCAATGCTGAAGCCCAGGAGGTTAAAACCTTCGAGGCCGGTGTCGATAGGTTATTTCAAAATGTCAAAAAAAGTCTTACGACAACAAGCCTGGTTACCAGTTCAGCTACTTTTCTACTAGGCCTTGCAAGCGTAGGTATAATGGGAATCGGTGGTTATCTGACTATTCAAAAAGACCTCACTACCGGAGACTTTCTGTCCTTTACTCTTTTCCTCGGATTTACGATCGCCCCGATAGTTCAGATGAGTAACATTGGAAGCCAGCTGACCGAGGCGTTTGCCGGACTTGACCGTACCGAGGAATTGATGAACATGACGCCTGAGGACGATGAACACTTGCGACCGCTTAAGAAGGGTCCCATAAAGGGTGATGTCGTGTTCGACCATGTTTCCTTCGAGTATGAGGAGGGGAAACCCGTGCTAAAGGACATAAGTTTCGCTGCTCACGCGGGCTCAGTCACTGCACTAGTGGGAACATCAGGCTCTGGTAAAACCACCATTGCAGGCCTTGCCGCTTCGTTTCTGACCCCGAGTCAGGGTCTTATTACTGTCGACGGCGTCGATCTAAGTAAGGTGTCGCTAGATAGTTACCGAAGCCAGCTAGGCGTGGTATTACAGGACGACTTCCTTTTCGAAGGCACAATACGGGAGAACATATTATTTCCTCGGCCAGATTCACCACAAGACAAACTACTCGAAGCGGTCAAAGCGGCCCATGTTAATGAATTCACAGACCGGTTTGAAAAAGGTTTAGACACGGTCATTGGCGAACGTGGAGTTAAGTTATCGGGCGGACAAAGGCAGCGTATAGCTCTCGCAAGGGCTATATTGGCCGACCCCCGGATACTCATCCTGGACGAGGCGACATCCAACCTCGACACCGAAAGTGAAACCTTCATACAGGAAAGTCTTAAGGTGCTAATGCGCGGTCGCACAACTTTCGTAATCGCCCACAGGCTAAGCACTATCCGACAAGCCGACCAGATTCTTGTGGTTGAACACGGATCAATAGCGGAACGCGGGACGCATGAAGAACTGATAAAAAAACAGGGACGCTACTTCGAGTTATACACCTATCAGGCTAGAATTTGATACCATGATAGCAGGAGTTATTGAATCTCATTTATTGATTTTCGTTGTATTTGCAAATATTTTCCTTGAGCTATGGTCGATTTATAGGATAAATATTTTAACTTTTGGCTACTAAAAACATGTATAGCTATGGCGAAAAAAGCTAAGAAGTCATCAAAGAAAGTTGCTAAGAAAGCGGCTAAAAAAGTGGCAAGAAAAGCTGCCAAGAAATCAGCAAAAAAAACAGCTAAAAAAACCGTAAAAAAAGCCAAAAAAGCGGCTAGACCAGTAGCCAAGAAAGTTGCCGCAAAGGCAAAGGCCATAAAGAAAACAGTAGCTAAAAAGGCAAAAGCGGTTAAAAAGAAAGTTGTAGCCAAGAGTAAGGAAGTCTCCAAGGCTGCCGTTGAAAAAGCCGCTGAAGTGAAGGATGCAGTAGTGGCAACTGCAACGTCTGTTATCGATGCCGTTGGCGAGAAGGTTACAGAGGCAAAGGAAGCTGTAGAAAACAAAGCTTCCGACATTCAAAAGGATTTATTCGGAGCGTAATAACCGAAACCCCTAAACCCCAATCAAAAAGCGATGACCAAGAATCATCGCTTTTTTGTTACTCGGCCTTGATGAACTTGATGATCTTCTTTCTTTGCCCCATACGAATAACGGCGAAATAGGTCCCCTCCGACAGGCCCTTAACGTCAATCCTTACCTTTTGCTGAGGCGGTAGATCAACTCGCGCAAGGTTTAGACAAACCTTGCCTGAGTTTTCAATGATATCCACCTGAGCCGGACCGTCAAGAAGTGGGAAATTTAAATAATCATTTACAGGATTGGGATATATTTTAATATCCTTCAGATCCGTGGGTTCAACCGTTGCAATAAACTCAAGGGTATCAGAACTTACGCACCCAAGCGTATCAACCCTCAATACGTAGGTGCCCGTTTGATTAGCCCACAACTTACTTTCATTTGAGACAAGCTCACCATTTAATAGCCATTCGTTCCCCGACAAGTAACTAGAAGAAAGGGTACCCGAATCTATCAGCGTGATCTTTGCCGCATCGAAGTTTGTGATATGAACGGAGACCGGTAGCCGGCCAGTATCGCAACCGGATGAAAGAGCCGCGGACACGTAAAAGGTTTGTGATTTTTGAAGTGGCGGAGGCGTCCATGAGGCACCGCGTGCAAGTGTGTCGACGCTCTCCTCGCTTTCAAACCAATAATAGGCCAGAACACCCGGGATCGAATTTACCTGCAGCGTCACCGTTTCTCCCTGGCAGGCAGAGACATGTGGGATCGACCAATCGACCGCGTTCTTTTCGATAATTACGGTTGACTTC
>DASVBA010000577.1:0-2141 GCA_036376095.1 Chryseolinea sp. | reverse complement strand
AGGCAGCTTCCCCTTCTATGTGCTCTTCATTGAAATTGATCCTAAACACATCGACGTAAATGTTCATCCCACAAAAACTGAGATCAAGTTTGACGATGAACGGGCTGTATATGCCGTGGTACTCTCAGCCGTTCGTCAGGCTATCGGTGCTCACAATCTGACGCCGGCTATTGATTTCGACGCAGACGTAAATATCATTTCGAAGTTGACGAACGCATCCGCTCAATCAAAGGAGGTTTATTTTGAAGAACGGTTTAGCTCGTCATTGAATCGGTCAAACCTGGAGAATTGGGAAAAGATGTTTGAGGGGGATGAAAAAATCTTCAAACAAACCCCAGCTCAACAGGATCCTCCCGTTCAAACATTGCGTTTTGAAAGCTCGCTTAACCAGAAGGAAGATCCCCAGGAGGAAAAGGTCTGTTTCCAGCTTCACAATAAGTACATAGTAAAGCAGGTTCGATCAGGTATGATGATCGTCGACCAGCAGGCAGCTCATGAAAGGATATTGTTTGAGAAACTTGTTCAACAGATAAAAAATAAATCAGCACAAAGTCAGCAAAGTTTGTTCCCGCAGGCAATTACTTTTAATGCTGCCGACTTTGCTTTGGTGATGGAAATGCAACAGGAGATTGAGGCACTCGGCTTCAGGATTGAAGTGTTTGGAAAAAATACGATAGTTGTGAACGGAGTTCCGGGCAATATCCCGGCACGCGGCGAACGGGATCTTTTCGAAGGCCTTATCGAACAGTTTAAGATCAACCAGGCTGAACTCAGCGTTCCATTAGGTGAAAACCTGGCGCGAGCGCTTGCTAAACGCGCCTCTATAAAGACCGGCCAGCTACTGGTCCGGGAAGAGATGAAGGCGCTTATCGACCAGTTATTTATTTGTAGCTCACCGAATTACTCCCCGGATGGAAGGCCCACTTTTTTTATTTTTGATATGAGCAAAATTGAAAGTTATTTTAACCGTCCATGATAATAGACGTTAGAATAGAATTGCCAATTCTTATTAAATCCAGTTTATGGTAAGACTCACCGCGGTAGTTAGGAACCTGATCTTTATAAATGTTATTGTTTTTATTATCCAACAAATCCTTCCCGGCATTGGCAACTTGCTTCCTTTGTATAGCGTTCACAGGACAGAATTTTTCAGGCCCTACCAGCTTTTTACCTACATGTTCTGCCACGCGGACCTGTGGCATATCTTCTTCAATATGCTGATGCTGGCCTTTTTTGGGCCAATTCTGGAGGAATTTTGGGGCCAGAAAAGATTTTTGCTCTTTTATATAATTGCCGGAATTGGAGCGGGAATTTTTAATATTTTAATGGACCTCTTTTTCGGATTGGGAGCCTTTACTACAATGATTGGTGCATCTGGTGCTGTTTATGGGGTTCTGACGGCATTTGGAATTATATTCCCGAACATGGAGTTAAGATTGTTGTTTCTCCCGGTATCGTTTAAAGCGAAATATATGGTAATGGTGCTGGGCGGGTTAGCGATCTACTCAGGTTTCAGATCAGATCCATCCGATAACACGGCCCACCTGGCCCACTTGGGCGGTATTATTGTTGCTATAATCCTTATACAGATATGGCGAGGTCGGGGAACATAGAAAGATTGATCGACAACCGACGGTATATTGGTTGACAGCGATGGTAGGACTTAGAGTATAATCGGATGTTTGAAGAATTCAAAAACGCATTTCAACGCCATAACAACGGCCATGTCCAACTCATTTTAATTAATGTGGTGGTCTACCTCGTATTGGTTGTATTTTTTGTCATATCAACAGTAGCGCAGTTTCCGGGATTTTTTGACGCCATACACAGCGTGATCGCGATACCAGCCCCGTTGATGGAATTCTTCCGAAAACCTTGGACCATAATCACCTATGCCTTCGTGCATGACTGGACCGGTATCCTGCATATCCTCTTTAACATGTTGTTCCTTTACTGGTTTGGACGACTCTTTGTCGAATACCTGGGAAGTGATAAGCTGATTGCCGTTTATTTTCTTGGAGCTCTTGCGGGCGGTATCGCGTATCTCATCATGTATAATGTGGTTCCCTATTACGAAGCAAGGATGCCTGGAGGCGGAATGGTTGGAGCCTCGGCAGCCGTGTTCGCTATCGTGGTTGCCA
>DASVBA010000563.1:0-2446 GCA_036376095.1 Chryseolinea sp. | reverse complement strand
CCGCCTTAAACGGCGATACTATTGATTTTTCGCAGTACCGAGGAAAAAATTTATTGATCGTCAACACAGCATCCAAATGCGGCTATACGCCTCAATATGCAGACCTTGAGAAGTTGCACGACAACTATGCAGGAAAGGTCGTCGTCCTTGGTTTCCCGGCTAATAACTTTTTATGGCAGGAGCCGGGCAGTAACGAAGAGATAGCAGCCTTTTGTGAAAAGAATTATGGTGTAAGCTTTCAGATGTTTGAAAAGATTTCAGTGCGTGGAAGGGACAAGCATCCGCTGTATAGATGGCTTGAAGCAAAGACCGGCGAAACGCCATCGTGGAACTTTTGCAAATACGTTGTCAGCAAAGACGGGAAGGATGTAAAGTTTTTCTCTTCTAATGTCAAGCCGCTTGATAATGAGATCCTCAATCTCGTTAATGATTGAAATAGTCTGTGGACTGATACGCCATCGACCATGAATACTTCCCTAAAAGAAAGACTACTAAACCTTTGTATCCAGCACGTTGACGAAAAGATCCATGCGGCAACCGAAGCCATGCGGAATGCCCAGGAGGCTGCGAATGAAGAGAGCAAAAGTTCTGCGGGCGATAAATACGAAACCGGTCGCGCAATGATGCAGATCGAAAGGGACAAAGCGGCGACACAGTTGGACGAAGCATTGAAGTTGAAAAGAACATTGAGTCTGATCGGTGCGTCTTCGAGTCAACACATAATAGCTTTAGGGTGCATAGTTAAAACAAAAACGTTCAACGCTTTTATAGGCGTCGGCCCCGGCAAACTAAGCGTTGATGGAGTAGAATATTTTATTGTGACGCCAATGTCTCCGTTGGGAAAAACACTTTCCGGACTTGAGGCGGGAGCGGACTTTACGTTTAACAACAAGCCGAATATTGTTTTGGAAATTTTTTGAGTGCTGAATGGAATTTCATTTTATCTTACGGCATTAATGCAGATGGCTATGGCTATTAGGATTTGGATGCAGGCTTTCCGTCTTCGAACGTTACCACTTGCCCTTTCCTGTATTGCAATGGGCGGTTTCCTGGCGGCTTCAGCTAACGCATTTCGCCTCGACGTGTTCTTGCTCTGCGTGCTAACGACCATTTCATTGCAGATCCTTTCTAACCTTGCCAATGACTATGGCGATTCCATTCATGGCGCCGATAGCGTTGAGCGCGTAGGTCCGTCGAGGGCCGTTCAGCGCGGAGCAATTTCTTCCGGACGAATGAAGACGGCGATGATCATTTTTGTTTTTCTCTGCCTCTGCAGCGGTATATCCCTACTCATCGTTTCGTTTGGAATGAACTGGAATGCCCTTCTCTTTTTCTTTGGACTTGGAGTACTTAGCATCTTTGCCGCGGTTGCCTACACGGTCGGAAAAAAACCGTATGGTTATATCGGGCTTGGAGACCTTTCGGTCCTGATCTTTTTCGGGCTGGTGGGAGTAATGGGGTCTTATTACCTCTTTACTAAAGAGATCTCTTGGAACGAGTTGCTTCCAGCTCTTAGCTGTGGACTTTTTTCCATCGGAGTGTTGAACGTAAACAACATTCGAGATATCGACTCGGACCGAAAGGCTGGCAAGTTTTCCATACCGGTTCGTATAGGCCGTGCTAACGCCATCAGATATCATTGGTGCCTGGTGATAAGTGGATTGTTGTGCGCCTTTATCTACAATGTATTGACATTTCAATCCCCGTGGCAGTTCTTGTTTCTCGTAAGCGCGCCACTTTTTATCTACAATGCCTTCGCTGTTACCCGGAAACCTTCGAGCGAACTGGATCCCTACCTTCGCCAAATGGCACTTTCCACGCTGATTTTTGTTTTATTATTTGGCATCGGTCTAATTTTATAAGTAGACGATTAAACCAACGGCGGTTAAAGTGTGTCTATGCCATAAGGATTAGACAATTTCAATTCTCACGATTCGTTTAAATGTTATGAACACCAATGGGATAAAAAGGATTTGGGTAGTTGTTGGCGGGTTCCTTCCATTACTATGGGCATGTCAACCGGAGCCCGACTCTTTTAAATTGTTGGACGAACTAGTCGTTTCAACCACCTATGACGACGACGTCGATTTTCAGACCTACTCAACCTATTCTATCGCTACCGATACGATCGGTTTTGTGTCAAACCGCGCTAATGATACCATTCTGATTCAGAGAGACACCGATTACCCCAGGCCGGTATTGCAAAAAGTTATCAGTAATCTGAACTCGCTGGGATACACCAGGGTGAACAAGAGTGATAATCCCGACATGAGGATAAACGTCTACGTAGTCAACGATTATAACTTGTTTCAGCAGGTGATCTATCCTGACTACTATTATCCTTCCTACTACGGCTATGGATATGGCTACGGATCGTATTATGCTTATCCATACGTGAATACGTACGCCACGAATACAGGATCGCTTGTTGTGGAGATCCTCGATT
>DASVBA010000677.1:0-18637 GCA_036376095.1 Chryseolinea sp. | reverse complement strand
CAACGGTACTTCCACACAAGGTCTTTCAAACGAAAAGACAGCGGTAAAAACAATTTCAATCGAATCGACACATCTGTGTGCTCGTATCTACTCTTTTCCGTTTCTACTCTTGACAATTTTCTTTCACCATCGCTTATGTCAAAGGAGAGTCATTAGTAGTGAGTCGTTAGTATTTAGTACTAACTACCAAAGACCACCTACTAACTACTATTCTTAAAGATCTTAAGGTGACTATAGCGGTGGGGATCACCTCTTCCCATTCCGAACAGAGCAGTTAAGCCCACCAGCGCTGATGGTACTAGGATAAAACCCGGGAGAGTAAGTCGTTGCCTATCTTTTATTAAGTAAGCCTCACAGCAATGTGAGGCTTTTTTTTTGTGGTCGCTGCCGGTAAGTCGTTGCCTACCGTGTCCGCCGTAGCGCTTCGCGTAGGCGGATCTTTTATTATTAAAGCCTCACAGCAATGTGAGGCTTTTTTGTTTGTGGGGAAGGAAATAAGGAAATAGGGAGATAAGGAGATAAGGAGATAGGGGAGAGATAACAGATAAGCTGCCGACACACCCACACCCGCTCTCCAACCCATAACTCATAACTCCTAACCCATAACTCCTCCCCACACCGTCAGCGACTTTTTCCTTGTATTTGAATTTGTATTCTCTACTTTTGTAACCCCTTCACGATGAGCATGAGAAGACCGAAATCGCAAAAGAAGACCTTTACCACACCAGTCGCTCTGGCTGTAATGGTTGTGCTCGTCTTCTGCCAGTTCTTCTACTATCACGCTGCCGATTACGCGAAAAAGGAAATTAAAACAGAGCAACAGGATGAACAGTCAAAGGAAAAACTCTACATCTCCCAACCCTCAAGTAGTCTGCCTTCCTCTACTCATGTGGAATTGCATCAAACATTGATCTTCCTTTTTGAAATAGTCTTCGAAAACAAACGAATTGAAAAAAGGGACCTCAACGTCTCATTACCGGCAAATCGATTTTTCAAAACGCTATTCGATGGGGTTATCTCACCCAATGCCCCCTAGATTTTATTCATTATTCTGACGTCAGTCTGGAAGGTTAACCCTTCTTTCTTATCATTTTATTTGAATCATTTATTCTGAATTTTTATGCAAAACAAAGGTTTAGTCATTGTACTTACGGTGGTCATCACAGCATTGTGCCTGTACTACCTCTCATTTACATACATATCCTACGGCGTTACACAAGATGCAGTTGAATATGCAACCGATAAGAACGGTGTTGTAAATCTCAACAGAAAGCAAACTTTCCTCGACTCCATGTGGAACGTACCCGTGTACAACCTATTTGGTGCGGAGTATACGTACAAGGAAGTTAAGGATAACGAATTGAGCCTCGGCCTGGACTTGCAGGGAGGTATGCATGTGACACTGGAAGTTTCACCGGTAGACATCATCAAAAGCCTGAGCTCAAATAATCAGGATTCTTCTTTTTTAAAGGCGTTACAGGTAGCGCGTATTGAGCAGAAAAATAGCCAGGAAAATTTCAGCGACCTTTTCTTCAAAGCCTATAAAGACGCTAACCCTGATAAGAATCTTACATCGATCTTTGCCAACGCGGTAACGAAGGGAAGAATTGCTTCCAACGATAGCGACGAAAAAGTGATTGGAGTCGTTAATGAGGAAATTGAAAGCGCGATCGATCGATCGTTCACGATCCTGACTAATCGTCTTGATCAGTTTGGTACGTCCCAGCCGGTCATTCAACGTTTACCGGGTACTGCCCGAATCCAAATTGAAATCCCCGGAGCCGATAACCCTAAGCGCGTACGCAAACTTTTACAGGGAGTTGCAAAGCTTGAGTTTTGGGATGTAGTTGAGCCGAACACGATAAATGCTTCATTGATCGCCATCAACGATCTCTTAGTCAAGGAACAGAAAACAGTAACGACCTCAGAAACGAAAGACGCAGCTGCAAAGCCTGCCGATCAAGCTGAAGACCTGTCCTCGTTATTGGGCGACAGCACAAAAGCCGCAAGCTCTGATACTACACAAGTTGCACAAGGGCTGGATTCACTTCAAAACCTAAACGTGTCACCGCTGTTTTCATTAAGCACACCTCCTGGAACGTTTCGTTATGATGTCCGGGATACTTCAAAGATCAATGCCATTTTTAAGCGTACGGATGTCAGAAACATGATGCCGCGCACTGTTGGCGTTTATTGGGCAAACAAACCAAGTCAGGATCAGTTCGGTAAAGAAGCGCTCGAACTTTACTTCCTCGATATAGGCAGAAATGGGAAAGCGAAACTCGATGGAACGGTAATCACCGAAGCTCGCAGCGATCTGGATGAATATGCACAACCGGCAGTCAGTATGAACATGAGTGCGACGGGAACCCGAATTTGGGCGAAGTGGACAGCTGAAGCATCCAGCAAGAGTCCAAAAGGCCGGATTGCTATCGTGCTTGATAATACTGTTTATTCCTCACCTTATGTAAATGGTGAGATTCCAAATGGTAATTCGCAGATTTCCGGAAACTTCACACCAGAAGAAGCAAAGGATCTTGCCAATGTTTTAAAGGCTGGTTCACTTCCCGCTCCGACAATCATCGTTGAAGAAGCGATCATCGGACCGACATTAGGTAAGGTGGCACAAGGTCAGGGTTTCTTTTCGATAGCCTGTGGATTGATACTCGTTGTTGTATTCATGGTCGCGTACTATGGCAAAGGCGGCGCGGTCGCTAATCTTTCGTTGGTGTTTAACCTGTTCTTTGTCCTGGGAGTATTGGCTCAGCTTGATGCGTCGCTGACACTTCCCGGTATCGCCGGTATCGTACTTACTATGGGTATGGCTGTGGATGCGAACGTGATCATTTACGAACGTATCCGTGAGGAGATGAGGCACGGAAAACGCCTGCGCGAAGCGGTTAGCCTTGGGTTTAAACGTTCGTTCTGGACGATCTTCGACTCAAACATAACAACGTTCCTCACCGCCTTGATGCTTTATCTGTTTGGACAGGGAGCTGTCAAGGGATTTGCTATCACGCTTATGGTTGGTATAGTGACTACTTTTTTCACTGCGGTTTACATTTCACACGTGGTTATCGATTGGATGCTGGCAAAGAAGGGCGATGACAGTAATGTTAATTTCAAAACGTTTATTTCCAACTTCAAAGCATCCGACCTCAATTTCGATTTTGTTGGCAAAAGAAGACTAGCCTATCTGTTTTCAGGAACCGTTATCGGCATTGGTATCCTGCTAATAGCTGTTCAGGGTCTGAACCTCGGTGTGGACTTCAAAGGAGGAAGGTCATATACGGTTACCTTCGACAAGGCTGTTGATGCCACAGAACTCAAAGAAGACCTGACCCAAAGTTTTGAAGGCGCCGGCACTGAAGTGAAAAACTTTGGTGGAAACAATGTTGTGAAAGTAACCACGTCATATGTTATAGATGACGACGATCAATCCGCCGATGAAAAAGTAAAAAGCACACTTATCGCCGGGCTTGAAAAATCAACAGGATTGAAATACATCGAAGATGACTCGAAAGTTGATGATCAGCACTTCACTATTTCAAGCTCGGTAAAAGTAGAAGCAACCGTTGCCGACGATATTAAAAGCGCTTCTGTAGAGGCCACAATTCTTTCTTTGATAGCGATCTTTATATACATCCTTGTTCGGTTCCGGAAGTGGCAGTTTAGCGCGGGTGCGGTTGTCGCGTTGGCACACGATGCACTATTCGTTATTGCAACTTTCGCTATTATAAGAGTATTTGGAATTGCATTCGAGATAGATCAGGTATTTGTGGCGGCAATCCTGACCGTAATTGGATATTCGATAAATGATACCGTTATTATCTTCGACCGTATCCGTGAATACTTGGGTATGGGTACAAGCCATGATCGTTCTAAGATATTTAACGACGCGATCAACAGTACATTGAACAGAACGATCATCACCTCTGGAACCGTTCTGCTGGTAGTAGTTGCTCTGCTCTTCTTTGGTGGCGAAGTTTTACGAGGATTTTCGTTTGCCTTGCTGGTCGGTGTAGGTATCGGTACCTATTCGTCAATCTTTATGGCAGCACCTATCGTATTGGATTTCGACAGGGCTAAGAAGCCTGCCGTCGACGTAAAAGAACACAAGAAAGTTCCTGCGTAACAATCGCGAGGCGTAGTATCAAAGGTGTCTGGTCATCCAGGCACCTTTTTTTATTTGGATACTTACCTAAAGATGAGACTTCAATGCTCGCACAAGTACGTGAAGAGCATGCTCAAAATGATTGTTGTTTGGAATTATTAGATCTGCCTGATGTTTTAACGGTTCGATGAGCGAGTCATATATCGGCATTACGTGATTTTGATACCGGTACAACACATCATTCAGATCGTATCCACGTTCCTCGTTATCTCTCCTGATCCGGCGTGTCAGCTTAACGTAGTCCCTTGCTTCAATAAAGATCTTGAGGTCGAGTTCTTTCACGATATCCGGAAAATATTGTACAAACAAACCTTCAACGATGAGGATGGGTGCTGGAGTAAATTTGAGTTCTTTAGCAGCTGCTTTAGGGTTGTTAAAAGTGTATTCCTTCTTTACAATTGACTGTCCTGACTTGAGCATTGAAATATCCGCGGCGAGGCTATCCTTGTCGATAGAGCTTGGAAGATCGAAGTTCTGCACACCGTGCTCGTCTGTAAATTGCACATCAAGAGGCTTGTAATAGTGATCCTGCGAGATCAGACATATCTCCTCCGGCCGGAAGTGAGAGGCAAGTTCTTTTATGAAAAATGTTTTCCCGGAACCACTCCCGCCGGTGATTCCGATTGTATAAGGTGCAGGCATAGATTTATGCGCCCAAATTACAACTAGTTACGATGTTATCGAAGCTGTGTTTGCCAAATAAGACTCCAGCTTTTTCACTGCTCGCGCGCGATGGCTTAGCTTATTCTTTTCATCCAACGACATTTCAGCAAAGGTCTTTGCATAGCCTTGGGGCAAAAAGACCGGATCGTATCCAAACCCGGATGTTCCTCTTCGGTCTAAGGTGATAGAGCCGGAAACAATTCCTTCGAACAAAATTGGCGAAGCCTGCAATCCCACAAGACTAATTACAGTTCTAAACCTGGCATTGAGGTTGGACTTTCCCTGAAGATTCTTGTGTAATAGAGCGATATTGTCGTCAGCGTTTCTTTGAGGACCGGCATAACGAGCGGAATATACGCCTGGAGCATTGTTCAATGCCTCTACTTCAAGACCTGTGTCGTCCGCAAAACAAGGGATTTTATATTTATCAAAAACGTATTCAGCTTTTTGAAGGGAGTTGCCTTCGAGCGTATCACGGGTCTCAGGCAACTCCTCAAAACAATCTATTTCTTCAAGGCTAACGATTTGAAAATGTTTTATCACATGCCTTACCTCTTCAAGCTTGTGGCTGTTGTTAGTGGCAAAGCAAAGTTTGATCATGGGGATACTATTTCAGTAAATTCCACCTCCACAATTATGTTGCTGTTCGGTGGAATGATCAACTGGCCATTGGCAGAAGCACCGGAAGCACCATACGCCAGCCCTGACGCCAGATAAAAAGTAGCCTTAGAGCCAGCAGGAAGTTTTTGAAGACCTTGCTTTAATCCGTTTGGTGTTTGGTCTATAACGCGACTAAAGAAACCTTCCCCAGGTTCCCACACGAGCGAATGCACAACCTTAGTATCATCACTCAAAAGCTTATAATCCGCCTTGAACTTTACCTTGTCGTACCAACCAGGCGTTTGCCCGGTACCCAGCTGCGTAACAACATAACGCAGGCCGGTGGTGTCCTTCTCTGCAACGATGCCTTTTGTAGTGAGATAATTGTCGATCGCAACTGTATCTGTGGCTAGCTTCTGTTGTTGCGTGGAAGTTTCTATAACTTCATTAAAAAAAACATCAAACATCAGGATCGAATTTGCCGGAATCCCTTCCTGAGCAGCGCTTCCGTAAGCGTAACCAGAAGGAATAAACAGTGTCGCTCTCGAGCCAACGGGCAAGATAGTGAAGGCAATCTTCCAGCCATCAATTAGATTTTGTAGATCAGTTTTTATGTTCCCCTCATCAAACGTAGTGCCGTCGGAAAACAATTTTCCAATGTAATCCACATCAACTTTGCTGATGGATTGCGCTGGAAAACCCGTGCCGAGGGTCGAGATAGCCATTCGGACTCCGGTTGGATCCTTAATGGCATTGATATTATTGCTTGTCAGGTAATTGTCGATGGTTTCAATGTCGTTCTCCAGAATCTCCTGTGGACTACGAGAATCGCTGTCGTTAAGACATGAGGTCAACCCAAATGGCAATATCAACACCACCATCCAGATCACCATTGTTCCAAACTTTGTCTTCATATGTTCAAAAAAATTTAATTACAAGTTCCTGTGTTGGGATCAAAATTGCTGCCGAATGCCAACAATCTGACGTCAAAAATTAGGATGGCGTCAGGAGGGATCACTCCTTGTGCGCCTTCAGGACCATAGGCCAGTGCGGACGGAATGTAGAATGTTGCTGAATCGCCAATCCCAAGCATTGGTATCGCAAGTTGCCAACCTTCTATAACACGGTTTAAAGGGAACGTCATTTTGGGTTGTTGATCAAAGACCTGTCCGTCGCTTAAAAATGAACCTTTATAACTTACCTCGACACAGTTCTCGACCTGGGGCTTTGCTCCCCCCTTAGAAGTATGCATTACATACATTATTCCGCTGCTATCCTTTTGAGCGGCTATCGATTTTTCACTCAGGTACTTCTCGATAGTTGCAGCGTCTTTAGAAATCTGACTATCCCTTCGTTTCTCCAACAGGCCCATTTGAAAATCCCGGTAGGCTTCCATCTCCATAATATCTCTCACTTTTAGAAAATATGATAATGAGAGTGTTGAATCCACGCCAATTGGTGCTGGCCTGCCGGCTACTTCGAGATAAAATTTCGGAAGGGGTAGCGTAACCCGAACGCTGTCACCTTTCGAAAGCATTCTGAACATTTGAAACATTCCTTTCTCCTGGTCTATAGCTGCACTGTCAGCGATAGGTATTGCCACCGGAATACCCTGGCTATACGTATCGCTCCACACAGAATCTTTGGAGTCACGTAGCAGATAATCAAAAACGATGACTTGCTCTTTTTTTGGCAGCACTCCATCGCCGCTTGAAATCACTACATATTTGAAACCGTTGGGGGTTTCTTTTTCAGAGGGGGAACAGGCGGCGCATATCAGCGTCAATCCAATCAGCGCACTAAGTATTCTAATCATGATCAGTTGTTGTTAGACAGTTTATTGTTATGAAAAGTTGTAAGCAATTACGTGTTGTTTAATCCTCCAGAAGCTGTTTTTGGTAGGACGGAAGCAGATCGAGGAATTTTTTTACCGTCTCGTCAAGCGTAAGGTTCGTTTGGCCGCCAGCAGCATTTCTGTGTCCGCCACCACCGAAGTGGGTTCTCGCCATTTCATTCACGGAAAAGTTTCCCAGGGAACGCATGGACAGCTTAATATTCTCTCTGCGGTCGGAAATCATAACCGACAGCTTAATACCCTTAATTGAAAGACCGTAATTCACGAGACCCTCCGTATCGCCTGTTTGCGAGGCGAAACGACGCAATTCATCGGCAGTCAACACTATATACGCTGTTCGATATTCCGGCATCACCTGCAGCTTTTCACTCAGAACATATCCCATCAGCCGCATACGTTCCAACGTGTTGTTGTCGTATATCAATTTGGACACCCTGTAAGGATCGGCTCCCCGTTCAACCAACTCAGACGCCACCCTAAAAACCCTGAAATTGGTGTTGGAATGGCGAAAGCCGCCGGTATCCGTCATCAAGCCCGCGTACAAGCAATCAGCCATGCTGCTATCAATTAATTCCTTGTCGCCAAGCTGGACAATAAGTTCAAACACCAATTCGGCCGTCGAAGCGGCTGTGCCATCCCATTGCTCCC
Organism: Chryseolinea sp.; assembly: GCA_036376095.1. Taxonomy (GTDB): domain Bacteria; phylum Bacteroidota; class Bacteroidia; order Cytophagales; family Cyclobacteriaceae; genus Chryseolinea. The sequence goes on along the minus strand of DASVBA010000677.1, from coordinate 10,697 downwards.
AATTGGCAAATCTTTCGGGTTCCAAATGGTGGTCAATAAGGACCTTTTTGGCAGGCGACTTTCTCACCATTTCACCCAGCTCATTTATCCGGTTAAGGCTCGAAAAATCAAGGCAGAAGATAGTCTCGGCTTCTGCAATCGCCTTCATAAATTTTTCCGGCCTTTCCTTTCGGAAAACCTGAACTTCATGGTCCTGGGGCATCCAGCCAATAAAATCCGGGTATTCGCTCGGCGCAATGATCACCACTTCGTGGCCCTTTTTCTTTAGGTATCGAGAGAGTCCCAGAGACGAGCCCAGCGCATCAGCATCCGGATTAAAATGAGTCAGAATAACGTTTCTGCGTTTCTGGCTCATATGATCCTTAAATCCCTGGATTTCTTGCATGGGCGGTCAAAAATAAAGGGCAAAAATGGACATTTTTAATCCATTATCAATGGATGCCTTTTCGGACCACTTCGTTCGCCTTTAAATTCCCCCAAACCACAAAAAGAACGGCAAATTCGGTAGACTTTGGAGTTAAATATTATTTTTGCGGCCGTCTAGAAATGGGCGTGTACATTCTCGAGCAACCAAACGAACAAAACTTAATATGGCAGGAAATCGGACTTTTACGATGATAAAACCGGATGCGGTCAACGCCTCAAATTCAGGGGCTATCACAAAAATTATTGAGGAGGCAGGGTTTCGGATCGTTGCCATGAAAAAAACTCAGCTTACCGCTGCAAAAGCAGGCGAATTCTATGCGATCCACAAGGAGCGCCCCTTTTATAAGGACCTGTGCAGCTACATGTCTTCCGGAGCAATTATCCCCATGATCCTGGAAAAGAGCAACGCGGTAGAAGATTTCCGCAAGCTCATAGGCGCTACAGACCCCGCAAAAGCAGCCCCCGGCACAATCCGGAATCTTTTTGCTAAGTCCATTGAGGCCAATGCCATCCATGGGTCCGATAGCGACGAAAATGCCGCGATTGAGGGTGATTTCTTTTTCTCCAAACTCGAAAGATTCTGAGATTTTATCATAGTTCTTTTCAGAAAACACGGATGGCCTCCGTGTTTTCTTTTTTCCAACTATTGTAAAGACTCATGCGATTCACGGGTTCGACTTTATAGATTCGATCAAGTACCTTATAAACACAGTCGTCGATGACGGTATAGCTGGCGTTTATTTGAGAAAAAAATTGACATGAAAACGCCTTCAGATTTTACCAGACGTCATGATCTCGACTGGCTTCGTCTTATCGCTATAATCATCCTGCTTTTTTATCACACCGGAATGCTGTTCAATCCCTGGGGCTGGCACGTCAAGAATGATGAGACCAGTGAAAGCTTTCGGTATTGGATGGTGTTCCTTCATTACTGGCGTATGCCGTTGCTATTGTTTATATCCGGAGCGGGGACCTACATGGCGTTAGGAAAACGTACGCCAGCGGAATATGCTGGAGAGCGGTTTAAAAGGCTCTTCATCCCACTCGTTTTTGGGATGTTCGTGATAGTTCCTCCACAGATCTACTACGAACACATTTCAAACTACGCCTCGTACCTGGATTTCTACAAAACCGTATTTGATTTTATTCCCTATCCGAAAGGCAGCTTCAGCTGGCATCACTTGTGGTTTGTTGCTTACCTTCTTTTGTTTTCGCTCATAGCGATACCCTTGCTCATTTTCCTGCGCTCGCCCCGTTCGGACCGCTTCAAAGGGCAGTTGTCTAATATTTTGTCACGACCAGCCGGCGTGCTGCTTATTCCCACACTTGGGATATTGATCACCCAGATTATTCTTCGCCCCTATTTTCCCGAAGAGACTCATGCGCTCCTCGATGACTGGGCTTTCTTCGTATTCTATTTTTGCTTTTTTGTTTTCGGATCGATCTGCTACTCCAGTCGCCAGATTTGGGAGTCACTGGGGAACAACAGAAAACACCTGATCGCTGCCGCCGTCTTTGTTCTCGTTCCTTTTTATGCCTTCTATTTGCATCTTCTGAATCTGATAGATCTACCCTGGACAGACCAGCAAGTTGAAATCTCGTTTGACGTAACGGCGGTCTTCGTAAGCTGGTTTTGGGTGATCACTGTGATAGCTTTCGGACAACATTATCTCAACCGCGCTCAGGCCTGGCTTAACAGGGTAAATGAAGGACTTTATCCTTTTTATATTCTTCATCAAACGGCTATCATAACAATAGGCTATTATGTATGCCAGCTGGAGTGGAGCATTGCAGCGAAATTCTGGACGGTGAGTATCTTAACCATCGTAAGCTGCACCGTGTTCTATCTTGTTTTGATCAGACCGTTCAATCTGATGAGAATTCTGTTTGGAGTGAAGTTGAAAAACCAATCAAATCAAGCGATGCTTTCCGTTGGAGAATCAAAGGTCCATGGATAGAAAAAGATCATTCGAGGGGCTCAAGCAGAAAGTCTTTTCCTTTTCCGTATCGGATGAGTTCCTTCAAATGATAACGTTCAAGTGTTAGCAGGTCCTTCACTTTGAAGTCGCCGTTGCCGAGTATGTTCTCGATCACAAATTCGTGTTCTTCACCAAAATTTATCAGGCGGTATTTTTTCCCCGTTCGAAGTACGTCAAAAGATAACCCGGCCATTCTAAAGATCCTCCTCCCGTTCAAGCATTAGTATCGATGCTTGAGGAACAATAAAGTATTTTTCCTCTTCATACATTACCTCAATAGCTCCTTTTTGAAGAAAGATTGCCAGGTCACCTTCGTGTGCTTGTAATGGCAGATACTTTATCTGCTCTTCTTTTCCTTTCCACATGTCATCCTCTTCAGCAGGAAGCGGTAGAGGATACCCAGGTCCAACTTTGATGACATAGCCGCTTTGAATTTTTTCTTTCTCCTGAACGCCCGGCGGAAGATAAAGGCCGGATGCCGTCTTGTCGGTCTGCTTGCTCGGTTTGATCAACACCCGGTCACCAACCACAATGAGCTTTTTGAGTTTGTTGTCAGCGGTTATTTTCATAGCTCAAATTTAGATACACAAATCAAATCTTTCTATAAAATCTGCGATATAGGTTTTTGGTGCATTTCACTCGGCACTCAACGCATCATTTATATGGACGGGAGTTGCAAGAATAGATTTTTATTTATCTTCACCAAAACACCATTCCAACGAGATTATGAGATCACTTGTCATTTTTACTCTGGTACTTTGGCAATCGGCCTGGGCACTGGAAGATCCTGCGACTTTGCCTATAGGTTCTGCGGCTCCTGATTTCACATTGCCTGCTGTGGACGGCAAGAGCTATTCTTTGAAAGATTTTGCTTCGTACAAGATTCTCACAATCATATTTTCCTGTAACCACTGCCCAACAGCTCAAGCGTATGAAGATCGCGTGAAGCAGCTGGTTGTTGATTACAAAAGTAAAGGTGTAGGGGTCGTGGTCATCTCACCCAACGATCCTCTATCTGTACGGCTAGACGAATTGGGTTACACCGACCTTAGCGATAGTTTTGAAGAAATGAAGATCCGGGCGAAGGATAAGGAATTTAATTTTCCGTATCTCTACGATGGTGAAACGTCGGCTACTTCGATGAAATACGGCCCGCAAGTGACTCCTCACGTATTTATCTTCGATGAAAAAAGATTGTTGCGATATACGGGTCGCATAGACGATGGCGAGAAACCGGGTACAGCAAAGACGCATGACACCCGCAATGCACTCGATGCTATGCTTGCAGGCAAACCAGTACCGGTCGAAAAAACAAAGACCTTTGGTTGTTCCGTTAAATGGCCCAGTAAACGAGATTGGGCAGACAAGGCACCAGAGCAATGGGCAAAAGAAAAAGTTACCATTGAAGACCTCGATCTTGCACAGCTTAAGACCTTGATTAAAAATGAAGGACAGAACTATAAGCTCATCAATGTTTGGGCAACATGGTGTGGACCTTGCGTTACTGAGTTCCCGGAATTCGTTAATATGAACCGAATGTATCGCAACCGGGAATTTGAGCTTATTACAATTAGTATGGACGAAATGCCGCGTAAGCCAAATGCATTGAATTTCCTCACCAAGAAGCAAGCGTCCATGAAAAACTATATATTCAATGGCGATAAGTATACATTTATTGAGGCGCTTGACAAGAATTGGGAAGGATCGTTGCCTTATACGTTATTTATCGCCCCCGGTGGAAAAATCATTTATGGTAAGCCCGGATTGATCGATCCCCTTGCTTTAAAGAAAGTTATTGCCGAGAACATCGGCCGCATCTACTAGGCAACTATTCGAATAGGTCGCCTTGATCTTCTGAACGCTTCAGGAGATTGTTGTCTATACTTTTGTTCGCCCGGGCTCCAAGCTTGCGGAGGTCTTCCACGCGACGTACAAGGTTTCCGCTACCGACCGATAATTTTTTCATAGACTCTTCATAGAATTTCTTGGCAGACTCCAGATTGCGCCCTAATGTTATCATATCTTCCGTAAAGCCCACGAATTTGTCGTATAGATCGCCAGCTTTATTTGCTATATCCAAAACGTGACGGTTCTGGTACTCCTGCTTCCAAATGTTTTTTATTAACTGGAGCGATGGTATAAGCAGCGTGGGGCTTACAAATACAATTCTTTTTTCCAGCGCCTCCTCGTACAGACTTTTTTCGCTTTGGATAGCAAGAATATAAGCGGGTTCTATCGGAATGAACATGATTACAAAATCGGGACTGCTATCCGATATGTTTTGGTAGTTCTTATCACCCAGCGATCTCATGTGTTGCCGAATTGACGTGAGGTGGCCTTTTAAATGCTGGACCTTTTCTTCATCTGTCGCGGCGTTCACAAAATTATTGTAAGCCCTTAGACTTACTTTTGAATCTATTACAACGTGCTTATTCTCCGGCAGTCGTACTATTACATCCGGCCGGAGGCGTCCTTCCGAGGTGGTAAACGATTCCTGAATGGTGTATTCCCTGTCTTTTTCCAGTCCGGACTTTTCTAATATGCTTTCAAGGATAAATTCGCCCCATGCGCCTTGTGTCTGGCTATCGCCACGCAGGGCGCGTGTTAGATTTTCGGCCTCACGCGTCATTTGAACGTTTAGCTTTTGAAGGTTCTCTAACTGCTCTCGAAGAGCGGAACTGCGAGAGATGTTGTCTTTATGTGTCTCTTCAACCTTCTTTTCAAAATCAACAATTTTCTCTCCCAGGGGCTTGAGCAAATCGAAGATGTTTGCCTTGTTTTGATCTGTAAATTTCTTACTCTTCTCCTCAAAGATCTCGTTAGCGAGGTTCTTAAACTGCAGCGCAAATTTCTCATTGAGCGATTCCATCTCCTTCTTTTGATCCGCAAGTTTTTCCTGAAGGTTGCGATAATCGGCCTCTGCTCCCGCCAGTTCATTGTTCACTTCCAATACTCTGCCTCGCTCGACTTCGATATCACGCTTAAGCTCCTTAAGCTGCTCTTGAAGGGCGCTGTTCTTTTCTTTCTCGACCAGTACATTGGTGTAAGAAGCCTGCGCATCTCCTGAAACTTTTCCTTTCAAAACTAACCACGCTACCAGCGCCCCTAGTGCCAGCCCGGAAACTAATAGAATTATCTCCATCAGCCGTAAAGATAGCAGGGGCAGGGGTTATTTTATGGTTTCGCTGCTGGCGTTCTTTGCGATTTAGTGCGCCCTTGCTGGTGTGTTGAATAGACTTTTTAAGCGGTTGCCTCTTAGGCTTTCAGGGCCCTATTTGATAACTTTGAGAACATTTTCCTAAACATTTCCTTATGGTAGTGGAGACGATAAACTCAAGCCGCGAGGCGATTTTGTTAGAAGAACAGTATGGTGCGCATAATTATCATCCATTGCCGGTTGTCCTTGCGAAGGGTGAAGGTGTGTTCCTGTGGGATGTGGAAGGAAAGAAATATTTTGACTTTCTTTCGGCATACAGTGCCATCAACCAGGGGCACTGCCATCCAAGGATAATAAATGCGCTGATCGCGCAAGCAAAAGAACTTACGCTTACATCGCGGGCTTTCTACAATGACAAACTTGGCATCGCAGAAAAATTCATCTGTGAGATGTTTGGCTACGATAAAGCGCTTTTCATGAATAGTGGAGCGGAAGCGAATGAAACAGCTATCAAACTCGCCCGTAAGTGGGGTTATACAAAAAAGGGCATCCCGGATAATCAGGCTGTCATTGTTTGTGCAACTCAAAATTTCCACGGCAGGACAACAACAATTATTTCAGCGTCGTCGGAGCCGTCGGCAAGAGAAGGTTTTGGGCCTTTTATGCCTGGCTTTAACATCGTTCCGTACGATGATACAAGTGCATTGGAAAAAGCCCTGCAGAATCCTAATGTGTGTGGGTTGTGGCTTGAGCCTATTCAGGGCGAAGCGGGCGTATACATTCCGCACGATGGATATTTGAAAGAAGCGGAAGAACTGTGCCGTAAAAACAATGTGCTCTTGATGATGGATGAAATCCAAACGGGCATAGCACGAACCGGGAAGATGCTTGCGTCAGATTATGAAAACGTGCGTCCGGATCTGCTGATACTGGGTAAGGCACTTTCAGGCGGAGTGCTTCCAATATCTGTGGTACTCGCCGACAATGACATTATGCTTGTGATAAAGCCAGGGGAGCATGGTTCCACATTTGGCGGGAATCCCTTGGCCGCCGCCGTTTGTATGGAGGCGTTGCAAGTGGTGAAGGATGAACACCTCGCGGAAAATGCATACAGGCTCGGGGTCATTTTCCGTAAGAGAATGAAAGAGATCATCATGAAGACCACGCTTATTACCGACGTGAGGGGAAAGGGATTGCTAAATGCTGTTGTGGTAAACGATTCTCCTGAGAGCAGCACGGCGTGGGATCTTTGCGTGTCACTCATGAACGAAGGCCTTTTGGCGAAGCCAACCCACGGAAATATTATTCGCCTTGCTCCTCCGTTGGTGCTCACGGAAGAACAACTTCACGACTGCTGCGACATTATTGAGCGCGTGTTCTTGTCGTTTGTTAAAAAGACGCAATAGGATCAGCCGCTAAAGTAATTCATCAATCGATTAGGCCGCCTTGTCGCAGTTCCATCCTGAGCTGCTGAGGCGATTGAAAATGAATTGTTTTCAGCCCTAATGCCTTGCCTCCCTCTATGTTCTTGATGTTGTCATCGATAAAAAGTGCGCGGCTGGGGTCAATATTATATCGTTCGAAAAGGATGTGATAAAACTCGGGAAACGGTTTACGGGTTTTCTCAATGCCCGATACAACGATTCCTTCAAACCAATGAAGAAAATCAAACGTGTTGAGCGCCCAGGGGAAGGTTTCAGCCGACCAATTGGTTAACGCAAATAGCCTGTGGGTTGGGTTGTCCTTAAAGTGCTTTAGGATCTCTACCGTTTCATGGACTGGCCCTGGTATGGTTTCCTGCCAGCGGTCATACCAGGCGCGTATCGGGATCTCATGATCAGGATACTTGTCTACGAGCTCTTCTGTAGCCTCCTGAAATGTTCTGCCTCCATCCTGTTTGTCATTCCATTCGGACGTACAGATATTTTCAAGAAACCATGTGACTTCTTCTTCGGTCTTAAAAATCTTACGGTAGAGGTACCGTGGATCCCAATCGATGAGAACTCCACCGAGGTCGAAAATTATAGTATCAATAGAATCTTTCATTTTTTATTAATGCAATATTGAACGCATATTCCTCCGTGTGCTTCAAACTCTTTCTCAAAGGTCATTCCCACCTTTTTCAGGACATTTATTGAAGCTTTGTTTTCCTGCATGGCGCGGCCTATGATCTTGTCGAGTTTCAATTCCATAAATCCAAACTCGAGGCATCTCAAAGACGCTTCCGTTGCATATCCTTTATTCCAGAACTGTTTAACCAATCTGAATCCAAGATCAGTTTCCAATGACGCCGGATCATATTTCAATCCGCACCATCCGGCATATTCCATGGAGCCCTTTAAAAGGACCGTAAGACGTCCACATCCTGTCTCTTCATAAGCATGATATTTCCGGATGAAGTCAAGTGCCGATTCGACAGAAGCAAAGGGATCGTCGCCCGTATAGCGGATCACGTCGGGATCGTTGTTTAATTCATACATTCCTATAGCGTCTTCTTCACGGAACTCTCTCATAAGAAGACGACTGGTTTCAAGCGTAATACTCACAGCATTTTCTCCATTCTTCCCACGACATCATCAGGAGTTATATAGTTCAAGCAGGCGAAATCTCCACGATAGCAGGTCTCTTTGCCGTAAACTGAACAGGGCCGGCAGGGAAGTACGTCGCGGGCGATCTGAATGATGCTTTCTTCATTTTTCACGTAGGGTCCAAAGCCGACATCGGGATGGGTTCCGCCCCAGACAGAAAGAAGAGGTGTGCCTGCTAATGACGCAAGGTGCATATTGGAGGAATCTACACATAACATCAGGTCAAGATGTCGCATCAACGCAAGTTCCTGCTTTATCTTAAGTTGCCCGGCCACAATAACACAGTGTGCCGGAAAAATTTCTTTCAGCGACTCAAAGAATAAGAGATCTTTCTTACCGCCGCCAAACAGGAAAAATTTTGCTGGAAATTTCTTTATAAACTGTTCGATTACTTTGGCGTAATTTTGAACTGGCCAGATTTTCGACGCGTGCATTGCGAAAGGTGCAATACCGATCCATTTTTCATTTTTTGAAAGTTCGTTTTTTTGAAGCCACTCTGCCACCTGGTCCACTGTACTGGATTTGATGGTAAAAAAGGGACGCGCTTCCGTCGTAAGGGGATATCCGGCCTTTTCGAATGCTTTTGAGTATCGCTCGACCGTATGGGGAAGTGGGGTAGTAATTTTGTTTTCCTTCCTGGTGAATGCACGTTTCTGTTTTCTGCCTTTTTCAAAAACAACTACCGGGGTGCCGAAGATCTTGAATAGATTTCGCAGAAGAATCGTCCTTATGTGGTCGTGCATATCCATGACCACATCATATCCACCTTTTCGCAACAGCTTGCCAAAAAGCTCCCTCATTCCAAATATCCCGGAATAAGTATAGTCAACGTCTGCAGGGAATGGCACTACCCTGTCCATGTCTGTAAAAAGCGAGGCGAATTTGGGGCGAGTAACCACAGTAACCTCTACGTCAGGGTACGTGGCAACGAGAGATTGAACCACGGGCACCAGTAAGACCACATCGCCCATTGCAGAAAAACGTAGGACCAGAATTTTTTTTAATGCCAAAAGAGGTTTGTTTTTTTAAGGAAATCTACAAAAACTATGAGGTCAGCAAATTGATTACATTTCAAATTAAGAACAATTTTTTATGAATGGCCTTTTGCTCCATAAAGGGCAGGATTTAAGGAAGCATCGTTATACATTTTCATTTGCCGATACACTTTGAATTTGCGTTCTCCTGAGCTTATATCGTCCATCATTTCATCAAAAGCCAGCTGCATGTCATTCTTCTGTTCCATCAACACGTTCAGTTTTGTCAAACACTTCTTTACATGATCTTCGCTCGCATCTTTGCGTTCTGTCTGCTCTTTCATATGATAAATTTTTAGCATCAGTATGCTCATGCGGTCAAGCAGCCATGCGGGCGTTTCCGAGTTAATTCGTGCTCCAGCCTTCGGCGTTGTGCCTTTGAAGAACTCTAAAAAGTAATCATCTATCTTCTCAACGACGTCAGTTCTATCCTGATTTGATTTATCAATACGTCGTTTGATTTGAATTCCCTCTACCGGGTTAATTTCAGGAGCACGTATGATATCTTCAAGGTGCCATTGTACGGTGTCAATCCAGTTCTTTTCATAAAGCAAAGACTCAAAACTTTGTGAGGAATAGGGATTTTTGGATTTTGTGTTAACATCATCCGTGAGATGGTAATCATCAATGCTTCGTTGAAAGACCTTATAACATTCCGTTGCTTTTAACATAGCTGTCTGTATTTAAATGCAAGTTAATTATTTTCGGAAACCGGCATTTTTTTGACCTTGGACATTTATGTGAAATGAATATAAATTGCCAGCAACACTCGTAGGTTAACGATCAATCACCAGGAAGCGGGAATTTCAACATGTCATCGCATCATTTTGTAAGAGAAGGCCAGGAACCAGCACTGGTGATATTGGATGCACTTAGTTTTGATATTGTAGCGCCATTGTTGGAATGGGCGCCGTTGGTTATCGTGGCCCAACAGGCAGTGGAAGATGTTATGTTGTGGAACATAAAAATGGACGTCGTGCTGGCCGAAGAAAAGAGTGTTGAGGAGTTAACTGGTCGGCTGGCTGATCAGTCTCCGCTGACAATACTGGCACATACCGGGGACGAGTCGCCGCTACTTAACGCTTTGTATTTTTTAATTCGTAAGAAGCAGCACGGCGTAAATGTTTTCTGTTCGAACGCGGATGAAGTTATTACGCTGGCCGGGAGACTTGCTGATCAACTTCAGATAAGCGTTATCGATCGAACGATTAAATGGTCTGCCGTGTCTGCAGGGCACTTCGACAAGTGGATGGCCGCTAAGACGCCCATTTTTCTCCGGAAGAGTCAGGTGAAACAATCGATCGTCCTTGCGGGGCTTGAGCAGGTTGGAGATCACTATGAAAGCAGCACAGATGGGTTGATCCGACTACAATGCGAGGCGTTATTTTGGGTAGGCGAGCCGTATTTTTCTTAATACCAATCACATAATTCATCCCAATTCAAATAATCTCCCTTCAAATGGGGGTAAATCTTTTCTCAATTGTCATAACCCCAAAGCCGCAAAGCCGTAAAT
>DASVBA010000553.1:0-5022 GCA_036376095.1 Chryseolinea sp. | reverse complement strand
ACGCCTTCGCCTGGATATATTCAAAGACGTCGCCGGTAAACCTGTTTTAGTAAGGGCCGTGGACAGCAGTTTTGTGAACGATAACAAGATAAAATTTGAGATCGACAAAAAGGTAAAGCCCGGCAAGCGCAACCGGTATTACTTTCAACTGACCAAGTTGAGTTCGGAAGAACAACCTATAAAGAGTGAAAATTTCTATATCCGGCGTAAGATGCCGCTCATACTACAGGTGGGGGTACCGTTGATTGTGGTGGGAGGAGTCACATACCTCTTATTGAATCCTAAAGAAGAAGCGAAAGACGCTCCACTTCCTGATGTGCCTGATCCAGGGTAATAGATCACCGACAAAATCCTCTCACAGTTTGATTGCAGTTAATGCTTTACGTAACAAAGCACCTTGGTAAATATGCGAATTCTACTTTTAGCACTGCTCATTTTCGACTTTGTATTAGTCAGTTTGAGCGCGGAAGCCCAGACGCTGGTCCAGAAAGATATTGGAGCTACGACGCCGCTAGCCTGGGGTGACTATGATAACGATGGGGATATGGATTTGCTCCAGCACAATGGAACTGCATTAAGGATCTTAAAGAATAACCTCGTGGGTACAACGGCGACGTTCGTCGATGCGGGTATTACGCTGGCAAATGTTAATCCTGTGTCCGTTGGATGGGTCGACATTAACAATGATGGCTATCTGGACATTTATTATACTGATGGAACGCTTAAGCTGTTTATAAACCAACTCGGGTCTTCTTTTACTCCCCTAGCAGCAAACATTTCCGGAGAAACTTTAAGCACACTGGCCGATTGGGGTGATATCGATAATGACGGCGATCAGGACATTATCGGAAGCGGACTCATTCTGAGGAATCTTGGAAGCAACAAATTTGAAGTTTCTCAACGTTTTACGACGAATGGAAGAACGGAGTTTCTGGATTTTGACAATGACGGTGACCTTGATTTTTTCAACCGGGATTTTTTATACACTAATAAAGGTCAGGGTCTCTTTGAATTGGATAAGACAATATCGCCGTACGGTTCCGGAGCCAATTACCAGTATGGGGATCTTGTTCTTCGTGGAAACAGTGATACCAATGTTAAGTTGTTTGCCTACCAGTACAGCACTATGTTCTCATTTCAAGAGATAATAATTTGGGACTTCGAGATCTGCGGCGGTGGAACGCCAAATCATCAGCTACAATACCTGAAGATTGCTGATTTTGATAATGACGGTAAGAGTGATGTACTCGTAAGAGAAAACGGCGTTGTCAACCTGTACACCTCAACCGGTGGCTGTAACGACGTTATTGCTGCATTGGCCATTCCTTCAGGAAAGACGGAAGTAGCTGATTTTGATAAGGATGGGGACCTTGATGTATTTGTCGGAAGCAACGTTCTTGAAAATAAGACCACAACATCAAATGCAGCTCCCTCAACACCTGCAAATTTAAGCTCACCAGGTAACACATCACCTATAAAACTATCGTGGTCCAATTCTACTGATGATAAAACTCCCGCATCATCTCTGACCTATAATCTGATTATCAAGCGAGGCCCTGACGTTGTCGTTACCGCAGGTATCGGTGCCGCCGGCAAGCAGGTAATTACTGAAAGAGGTAACATGGGCTACAATACTTCATTTGATGTTTATAACCTTCCAATTGGTAAATACACATGGACGGTTCAAGCCCTCGATGAAGCGTTGAGACCTTCGGCCCTAGCGCCAGAACAAACCTTCGAAGTTAACAATGGTCCTGTTTTGATCACGACGTTGCCAATACCTGCACAATACTCTTCAACCTATGATAGAGTTAACGACCGGTATTTGCTGACGTATGTAAAAAGTGGTGATCTTATGGGGATGTGGGTTGATGGTACAACTATGCAGCCTACCGCCGCCGAATTTAAAATAAACACTGCGCTGAGCTCAGCCAACCGCCACATCGCTGGATTTAACTCCGCAAAAAATGAATTTATGGTGAGCTGGCTGTCGGACAACGGGACCACTAAAAGCCTTTACGCAAAGAACTTATTGGCTTCGGGATCGAACCTGCATTCCGAAAAATTAATATACACGCTTACAGATACACTCAAGGTTTTCCTGGGCGGTGACAAAATCGCGGTAGATACGATCACGGGAAAATATATGATTCCGTTTTTCCAAACGCGAACGGACCTTAGCAGACCGAAAACCAGGTTTGAGGATGTAGAGGTTACTTACTATCCTTTTGGTCTGATGGATGTATTTGGTTTGAAGATTTCAGCCAACGCTACAACGATCACGGCTGAAACTCCCAAATTGCTGCAGACCAAAAGTATTTCTAGCTCTTTCAACTCCCCATACCACAGAAATTTCACCATCGAATCAGCAGTTGAATTTGATTCTAAAAAGAAAATGTACTGTGTCGCCTGGAATTTTGTGGGAGAACGCTATAGCGGATACGGGGGAGGTTCCAGCGGCGAAATCACTTCGGTGCTTGAGTCGGATAATTTGAAATTGATTGTCTCGGACGCAAATCTTGTAACCAAATCAGAAGCTTCGACGGGAGCTGGACTTCCACGAAATTTGAAGCTGTTGTACAATCCTCTCGTTGAACATATGATTTTGGTATGGAGTGGCTGGCAGGAGTTCACAAATGGAACCGGCAGCAATGACTACAGGTATGAAGTGTATTACCAGATTTTTTCTTTTAGTGATAATGGCGCGGTGGAATTTAAGGTTGAGCCAACCCTGGTTAGCAAGCCTCCTAATATTGTAAACTATGGTTCTGGCCTTCCAGGTCTTTCGTGGTCTCGCAAACGAAACGAATACCTCATTGTTTGGAACAAGGGATCAGCGAGCGGCGAACGCGGTGTATTGGGAGAAGGTGATATTTTTTGGCGGAGAGTAAGCCCAATAAGTCTTGGTTTTATTGATGCGGATACAAGATTCCTTTCCAATCTGACAGGCAATGAAAGTATCATCAATTATAATAGTAAGCTTGGCCATTTTTTGTTTGGCTGGCGTTCAAACGCTGCGAATCGATTATCATCCTTTCGTATTCCTAAGGACAAGCCACCCCTGGTCAAGTCGATCAGCCCGATCAAGGCCGGGGCCGGTACATTAATCACCATCACAGGGAGCAGATTCGGCAACGCGGCGGCTATCAACAAAGTAATGTTTGGCAACAAGCAGGCGACCATTGAACCTACCGTTCCATCTGCCAAGGATTCAACGGAAATTAAAGTGCGGGTGCCAAGCGGCTTCTTACGAGAGCAGGTGCCGGTGACCGTTATCTACGATGACCAGCCGAGCAACGCTACTGTGATGTTTGAAAACCTCACCTTGTCAGGCGTAACGTCGGTCAGTCCCTTAGTAGGTTCTCCGGGGGATGTGATCACGATCCTCGGAAGCAATTTTCCTACAGACAAAAACAACCTTCAAGTGATGTTTGGATCTGTAGCAGCAACCGTTGATGATATTGTAAGTATAAATGCAGCCGCAACAGAGATAAAAGTTAAGGTGCCCCAGGCGGCGGTTCGAGGCAAAGAACAAACTGTTTCTGTGGTTATACAGGATGTCGCGAATACATACGCGGGAGGTACCTTCAGAGTTATTCGTACGCCTGTCATCAATGATGTGGAGTTATCAGACGGAGCCGATTATTATGCGTCTTGTAAATTCATTCAGATAAATGGAAGCAACTTCAGCAGTGATGTCAATGATCTTATGATAAAAATAGGAACATTTGAAGTCACGCAGGCGGATATTCTTTCCGTGACTGAGACGGTGATTACGTTGCAAATTCCTTTGGGGGTTGAAGGAAAGAACTTACCGGTAACCGTTTCTGCCCTTGATGATGGCATCGGAGAAAGCACCGGAACCTACGATTTCTTTTTAGGATCTTCTGTAAAGTTGGCCGAGTATGACAACAACGATATGGCATCAACAGACAATTCGGGAGAATTTAAACTCAAGGATGGAAGTGATAAGGTTCTAACGATGGCAGTTTACAATGCGTGCTCGGTGGATGAGATCAAATTATGGACAAAGGGAATTTCTCAGCCTGACAGCGAATGGAAGAGTGTTACGCTAACGGGATTGGATAATAATGAAGTTGACTATACGATATCGGGGGCTAACGTCACGGCCGATCCATTGGGTCTGGATGTATTTTATGAAGTGTTTGACAAGTCTGACAGTATCAGGTACAGCGACACGCTTAAGATCTTCGCGAACTTCCAGGACGCGAATGTGACGGCACCTTTGCCCAACCTGACGTTCGGCGGAGATGTTTCGGACTATAACATTGTATCTATCCCATCCGTGCTGTCGCCGAACAAGATAAATACGGTCTTTAAAAGTATCCTTGACACCTACGGATATGATAAGAGCAAGTGGCGTATTTTTCACTACAAGAATGAAAACAGCACGGGCGCGAATGCTGAATATGTAGAGTACCTCGACGGGTTGGATGATATTGATCCTGGAAAAGGATATTGGATCATCGTTCGCAACGAACAGGAAATTCTTTTTGATCTCGGCAATACTCCATCCACAGACGGAGGCCCTTTTGAGATCACATTGAACAATGGGTGGAACCAGATCGGAAACCCCTATAATTTTGATATCAGCTGGGATTACATTATGAAGTTTAATGAAGGAAATATAAGCGCTACGGATCTCGCTAACATCGAAACATATAAAACATTTGAGGGTGGTTCATTTGTTACTCCTGACCGGATCGAAAAATTCCGGGGTGGTTTTGTACGTTACAACGGCACCGTACCGCTAACGCTAAAAATTCCATTTACCCAAAACTTAAGCGGCGGAAGAACAAACGGGGAGGAGCGGAAATTTGCCGGCAAGTTGGATGAAAAAGAATGGCGTCTAGCCCTCGATCTGTCCGCCGGCGAGTTGAACAACAAGATCAGCTCTTTTGGTATGCACCCCCGCGCGGCAGTCGACGTGGATAAAATGGACGAGCACAAACTTCCCGCATTCATTCAGTCGCTGGACCTTTCTTTCCCCGGATCATTGGC
>DASVBA010000541.1:0-2754 GCA_036376095.1 Chryseolinea sp. | reverse complement strand
GCCGATACCTTTAGACCTGAAGTATTGTTCAGCTTTCTCAACATCGCTTACAAAAAATCCAACCTTAAAGAACCCTTGCAGCAAGTGAGCCTGCTCCTTTTTCAGGTTACAGTCAATAATGTCCCGTGACTCCTTCAGCTGTAAAATTTCAACCACTAAGAATTCATTTCCCTCTATCCTGACATGAGCCGACCCATCGGCCGCCTTCATTTCCTTAAGTAGCTTTAAACCGAAAACTTTCTCATACCAAAGTGACGTCGAATCGGCGTTGGACACCGTTATGGCTAAAAAATTCTTACCAACTAAGCCGGGTACGTACGTCTGCGCGTTAAGACTACCAACAGTCAGCGTGAAGAATAAAGCAATCATCAGCTTGATATTGCCGGTTGCCTTGAGGGGTGACAGAGACATAAATTGAATGATGGATGAGGCTTCAAAGGTGCCCGGACGGCGGTTATTAATCAACCTTTATCGACAGACTCCCGATGCCTGCTACCGAATAACTTTTAAGTTTGGAATTACAGCGGAAGTAGAAACTTCCAAAGATGCTGTTTGGTTTCGTTTGATTAAATTTGAGCCGTTCGGTAACCTTATCTAATACTCATGAAATCCCGGTCATTTGCAATCAGCCTCTGCGCAGCAGTTGTGGTCGCGTCGGCTTGCTCCGTCCTTCGAAAGGAGGACCCAGAAAAGAATGTCAGGAGTTTTCTAACAGAATTTCAGGAAGGGCTCAACAGGTCCGACGAAGAGATACTGGCTTTCTTCCGGGTAAGACAAACCCGGGATGCTATTCTTTCCGTCGTCAATATTCTCCAGAACCAGGATCCATTTATCGTGTGTGATGCAGCTTTTGCCAACGCGAATATTACACTCCATGACAACCAGGTCAAAGTCGAGATTCCTATGACATTCAGAGTCAAAGATCTGCCATCGGATGATAAGGAAGCCTATACCTTCGAGATATGGTTAACTTCGAAGGACCGGAGCTTTCACATTACGCAATTGGATGGTGAAGGTCTTTATCAGGCATTTGCACGAATCAAGAACAGGAATGAGTGGGAAGCGGATCGAAAACTTGCGTTACAAGAGCGATTATGGATTTACGAAAATGCCAGGAAGCTTGAAGAAAAGTTTGATTCCGTAATATGGTACACTACCTATAATTCACAAAATTACTTTTACGTCGTAGATGGGCCGTGGACGAATTATTTTCTCGATCACGATACCCGTCATCTTCACAATGACGGAATAAACATGGGCCTGGTTGACTCAAGAGGTGATACCATTGTCCCTATCGCATATGATCTTATTGGATCAATAGGCTTTGAAGACGAAGGCCTCGTTGAGGTGATGGATGACGGTAAGGTTGGTTATTACGACATTAACAAAAAACAACTTTTGGTGGAGCCATCGTTCGACCTCATCATTCCTTACGGACGCGATCACGTCTGGGCGATAGTTAAACAGGACTCCGTTTATGGATGGCTCGATGGTCAGTTTATGTACCACTCCGGTTTTCCTTCGGAGCAACTTGCACAGTGGGTGAATAGGTTTGAGTTCTTGAAACAAAACATCCGCCTCAAACCTGACATGCACACATTTTGCGAGATACCGTCGCCAGAACAAACGGGTAACGGTCTGATCGTCCCCCCATCCTACCTGTCAAAGCATGGAATCTTCGATGAGATCGAGGGAAACATTTCTACTACTAAAGTACCAGTCAATGGCTGGACTGACTACAAAGAAACGACGGGTTCATTTCTTGAATCGATTGCAGAGGGCATCCAGGCCGTGGTCACGACCGTTAGAGAACGATATCTCGACGGAAGAGAAGAGTTCTATAACTCAAGCACGTTAGTTTTTGTCAACGATAAGCTTGACACCCTTCACGTCGCCACGATTTCCGGTCAGGAAGTAAGCATGCACCCCATTGACAGTACGTTACTCGAGGTTCGCACACCGCATGATTATTGGTTTGGAGAATATGAAGCTGGCGATGAGAGCAACCTTTATCAACATACGTATTTTTCTATCGTGGGCAACAGGGAGATCATTCAGCTTAAGTCAAACCGACTTTACCCTCAAACGCAGTTTGTTCTGCTCGACAGTTCATATTTGACGGGAAATTTTCTCGTTTACAGCAGCATTACTCAGAAAGAAGAACCCACAACCTTTCTTTCTGTTCGTACGCTGACTTTTATGCGCGATGAGATACTTGCATCGTATGGCTACACATTCAAGGATAAGGAGAAGATCGCCCAGTTTCAGCAGATCGGCAGTTGGTACACCCCACGATTTGCAAAAGTTGAAGAGTTTGAAAACGAGATGACCGCTATTGACAGGTACAACCTGAGATTTCTGAACAAGATCCTGGATCTTATTCAAAAGCCGCTATCCTAATTTGATCCTGGAATGAGACTGCCGATAGGTTCAAGTTATGTTGTGCTGTTGTTACTGGCGATACCACTCTCGATTAATGCGCTTTCGTATTTGAATCTTGACAGCCAGTACGGATTTTTAGGCCTTAAGAAAGATGCCATAGCAACGGGATGGTATCTTCCGGCTTACTACGCGCATGTAATCATCGCCGCAATTATACTTTTGATTGGTTTTTTTCAGGTCCACCCGACATTTGGGCTGCGTTGGAGAAAGACCCACAGGCTTCTTGGCAAAATATATGTTGGCGGTATACTTTTATTTTCTGCTCCGGGCGGACTGGTTATGAGTATGTTTATAAATCGCGGTCCTGTTGTC
>DASVBA010000536.1:0-3717 GCA_036376095.1 Chryseolinea sp. | reverse complement strand
TCCGATCAAGGACTCCTTTCAAACGATCCTCAATCATTCCATATCAATAACAGGTCATCCCATCGTCGACGTGTACCTTGACTCTTTTGGCAATCAGGTTGGCACATTTACTCACGCGCGACCGCATCAGGAGCTGGTAATTGATTCGAAACTGTTGGTTGAGACGTTTCCGCATCGCGCTCCTGACGACACCACACCGCAGGAGTTGCAGTGGCTCGAGTTGTCGACACTAAGAAATCAACTTGAGTTTATTGACTTCCTCCGCCACGAACGTTTCGACGCACTTCCTGAGATACGAAATATCCTGGAAGCTGAACAGTGTAAACATTGTACACCATTCGAAACGGCTAAACACTTTTGCGATTATATCTACACCCAGTTCGAATACAAAAAAGGAATTACCACAGTTGAATCCACCATTGACGAAGTTTGGAAGCTTCGTTCAGGTGTATGTCAGGACTTTGCGCACATGTTGCTTGTAATGCTACGCCTGATGAACATTCCCGCGCGATATGTAAGCGGTTATGTTTGCCCAAAGAAAAACGGGATGCGTGGCGAAGGAGCTACGCATGCATGGGTCGAGGCATACATTCCCTTTTACGGCTGGCTGGGATTAGACCCGACAAACAATTCGATCGCTAATGAAGCACATGTGCGTTTGGCGGTGGGCAAGAACTTTTCAGATTGCTCGCCTGTGAAAGGAACCTACAGAGGTACCTCTACGCATACGCTTGACGTCCTCGTCTCAGTGGGCTATGAAGACGGCATGACATCGGACGGTGAACACGAAATCTCAAAGCCGGAAGTGAAGTCCTCGGTTGTAAAAAATTCATTCAGAAGGCACCAGGAAATGCAGATGCAGCAATAGTTATGGGTTATGAGTTATGAGTATGAGTTCGGGCATGGGCATGGGTGTGTCTAACAACGAATGACACACCCATACTCACTCCCGCACTTCACACTCGCACCCACACACTACCTCATAACCCATAACCCTTAACTCATAACTAAAATTTATACCGGACGAAAGCTTCCATCGCTTCGTACTCTGCTAAGCCCAGTGCATTATAAGCTTGAGCCGTAGCATGGTTTCTATCTTCAGCACGCATCCAGAACTCGCGCTTATCGCTACCGGGGAACATAGCGCTGTCTTTCTGAGACTGGTGTTTGAATACGGCGCGGCGCTTGCGCATCAGCTCGTCCGGACTTAATGGTACGGCCATTTCGATTTGGTCGATATCCCACTCCTGCCACGCTCCCCTGTAGAGCCATACCCAACAATCCTTAGCCCATGGCTTCTTCTTAAGTCTTCTTAGAGCTTCGAAAATAGCGGCAAGGCACACACGGTGAGTTCCATGAGGATCCGAGAGATCGCCTGCGGCATATACCTGGTGAGGCTTCACGCGCTCCAGTATGTCCATCGTGATTCGTATATCCTCCTCCCCTAACGGCTTCTTCTTGACGGCACCCGTTTCATAGAACGGCATATCAAGAAAATGCATTTGTTCATCGGGAATACCAACGTAACGGCCACCCGCCTTTGCTTCGCCCCTCCTGATCAAACCCTTGATTTTTAATACCTCGGCGCTATCTAATTGCCCAGGTCCTTTTTTCTTTAGTGATTGAACTACTTTCTTGTAGAATTTTGCGCCATCTGATTTACTGAGTCCGAACTGATCATTAAAGTCCCGGACGAAGTCAGCGAATCGGATCGCGTCATCGTCGAATACGGCAATATTTCCGGATGTCTGGTAGGCTACGTGGACTTCATGCCCCTGGTCAACCAACCGTATGAACGTTCCTCCCATTGAGATCACATCATCGTCGGGATGTGGCGAAAAGATGAGCGCACGTTTGGGGAACGGACGCGCACGCTCGGGACGATGGGAATCGTCGGCATTCGGCTTACCGCCTGGCCATCCCGTTATGGTGTGCTGCAGGTAATTAAATACTTTGATGTTCACCTGGTATGCTGATCCGTACTCTGTAATGATGTCGCCCATACCGTGTTCCATGTAATCATGGTTGGTAAGTTTGAGTACGGACTTATTCAATGTCTGGCACAGCCAAACTACAGCTTTGCGAATAAGCTTGTCGTTCCATTCGACACTGTCAAGTATCCAAGGTGTTTTAATGCGTGTTAATGCAGAACCTGCGGCACCGTCCACTACAATGGTACAATCACGATGTTTTTGCAGGAATGATGAAGGGATCTGGTCTGTGACCGGTCCTTCGACTGCCTTACGAATGATCGCAGACTTTCCCTCGCCCCACGCCATCATATAAACCTTCGCGGCTTTCATGATCGAACCAACGCCCATGGTGATCGCTTTTCGTGGAACGTTCTCTTCGCCGAAGAAATCGCTGGCAGCATCGATTCGTGTGACCTGGTCTAATGACACCAACCTCGTAAGAGATTTCTCAGAGGAGCCGGGTTCATTAAAACCGATATGGCCCGTGCGGCCGATACCCAGGATTTGAATGTCCAACCCGCCTAGATTATCAATTTTTTCTTCGTAGGCGCGACAAAATTCGCTGATGTCTTCTTTGGCGATCGTACCATCCGGTATGTGGATATTCTTTTTTGGAATATCTATATGATCAAACAGGTGCTCACGCATGAAACGGACGTAACTTTGAAGCGCTTCAGGCTCCATGGGATAATATTCGTCGAGGTTAAACGTGTAGACATTTCTGAAACTCAAGCCTTGCTGCTGGTGCATTTTGACCAACTCCGCATACATGCGCGTTGGCGACGAACCGGTCGCAAGACCCAAAACGCAAGGTTTATTTTCCTTTTGGCGTGCCCGGATGAGTGTGGCAATTTCTTTAGCAATAAAAACGGACCCCTCTTCTGAAGAGGCAAAGATTTTTACCGGAATCTTTTCAAAGGCGGTAAGATCGTTATTCATAATTTTGAATTGGTTTTGAACATGTGTGATTCAAAGTCTAAAGTATCTTAAAAAGCGCGAAATTTTCAAGTGTTTGCGGAAACATTATTTTTATGAGTCACTTTCGAACAGTCGTAAGTCCCCCATCATCACCCCAAAAAATGGGGATTTCAGATCGGATTCTGACAATCGGGTCGTGCTTTGCCGATGCTATTGGAATGCGACTCCTATCGAACCGCCTACCGGTTCTAGCCAATCCCTTTGGGAATCTTTATAACGCCCACTCTATTCACAACGCGATCCGGTACGCTGTATACAACGAGCTTCCTGCAGCTCATACTTATCTGGAGCGGGACGGAATCAGCTTTAACTATGATTTTCATTCCGAATTGTCGGACGTAAATCAACACAATCTTTCAGGAAAGTTAAAGGAGATCATCGGCGCTGTTCATTATCACTTAGCTATTTCACAGTGGATGATAATTACGTATGGAACGGCATGGGTATACGAAAGGAAAGAAAGCGGGGCAATTGTCGCCAATTGCCATAAATTACCCAATAATCATTTTACAAAATCATTGTTAAGTCAGCAGGAGATCACTGAATCATTTGGAAAACTCCATAACGAGTTGAAGCAGTTCAATCCGGAAATAAAAATAATTCTCACGGTTAGTCCGGTACGTCATATCAAGGATACGCTCGAATTAAATAGCGTTAGCAAGGCGGTCTTACGAGCTGCATGTCATTCGGCAGCGGGATCGTTTACCGATGTAAGTTACTTTCCTTCCTATGAAATAATGATCGACGATCTTCGCGATTATCGTTT
>DASVBA010000511.1:0-4111 GCA_036376095.1 Chryseolinea sp. | reverse complement strand
AATCTGAACTATCTTAATACAGTAGGTCTGACATCTTCATATGCCATTTCACCCACGAGGTTTTGGGAAATACACACCAATCTTACGGTTCAATACCAGGTGGCAAGAGCTGAACACTTATCCAGCGATATGAATGCCGATCTGATAAGTGCAAATATCAGCGTCCAAAACCAATTGAAATTGCCAAAAGGATTTTCAATCGAGATCTCGGGAATGTATCAGTCCAGATCGCAGGTGGGTATTTCAGAATATCTTCCGTCCGGCTCGCTCAACGCCGGCGTGCAGACAAGTTTCGAAAAAGGGGGGATCCTAAAGTTTTCAGTCGACGACATGTTCAACACCAACAACTGGAGGATCAAAACGTATTCACCCGAGAACCATATCGACTCACATTTCAATTACTACTGGCACAACAGGTACATCAGGCTTACCTATACGTGGACTATGGGGAACAGATCCATTCAAGCCTTGAAGGCAAAGTCAGGGTCGGAAGACGAAAGGCGTCGGATCAATTGATGGTTCGCTATTTCGGGAAGTTTCCTCCACTTTAGTACAAATCGGCGTGTCTGTAATTACCTTTCTATAAGAGCTCGGCGTGGGCTAAAGCCCCTTTAATTGCTGCATCAATTGCCACGGGCTTAAGCCCGTGGCAATTGATCGTCATGGCAATTTGTAAAGACCATTCCATTGAAAAATTTCTCTTGAGATACAAGTAACACTACAAGACCGGTTCATCTAAACTTTCGAGGAGAAGGTTTAACTTTCGGGATGACGGAACGGTGAATTCCATCAACGTACCCAACCCGATCGTATCTTTCGACGTAAACCTGGACGAATATTCGAAAATGAAGGCTATTTACTACGATCGATACGGTTCCCCTGATGGTCTCACACTAGCTGAACTGCCAAAACCCGTACCGAAAGATGACGAGGTGCTTGTACGTGTACATGCCGCCTCGATTAATTCGTGGGATTGGGATATGATCCGGGGTGAACCGATATTCGTCAGGCTATGGGGTCTGTTCAAACCTAAGCACAAGATACCCGGGTCTGACATCGCCGGACAGGTTGAAGCGGTGGGACGCTTAATTAAAAAATTCAAACCAGGCGATGACGTGTTCGGAGATATTGTGGAGCATGGGTGGGGAGGTTTTGCAGAATACGTTTGTGCCCATGAGCATCAGCTTGTCCTGAAACCTGCTTCGATGTCATACGAACAGGCAGCTGCGATTCCACAAGCCGGATTGCTTGCTCTCCAGAGCATCCGTGACTTCGGAGAATTACAAAAGGGTCAGCGAATGCTTCTCAACGGTGCGGGTGGCAGTGTGGGAACACTTGGGATTCAGATCGCGAAAATGTTTGGTGCCGAAGTAACGGCCGTGGACAGCGCAGAAAAATTAGACTTGTTAAAAAAGCTGGGAGCCGATCATGTTATTGACTTTCGTAAGCAAGATTTTACCAACAACGGCGTAAAGTATGATCTCGTAGTCGACGTTATTGCCAACCGGCCAATATTCAGTTACAAGAAAGCATTAGCACCGGGAGGTCAATTTGTAATGATCGGTGGCACGACGTCCACGATATTAAAGATGATGACGGTGGGATCGTTGGTCTCACAAATAAGAAAGATAGTTGGAAGTCCTTCGGACCGGCGGGTTAGAATGATGGGCTATAAGCCTAATCACGGTTTGGAAGACATGTCAACTTATTTTTTAGAAGGCAAAGCTATTCCGGTGATCGACAAAGTATTTGCGTTAGCGGATACAGCGGATGCGTTCAGGTATTTTGCAGGGGGTTCGTTTAAAGGGAAGGTAGTTATAAAGGTGCGCTGATACGATCCGGTTCTGCGGCACACTAATCCTACCGGAATTTCTGGGGCACGATTTCGCGCCACAGGTCGAATGGATATTCGCGTGGCACGGTTCTAAAATTCAATGCGTTTTTCTACAGGCAACTCCTCTGGAGCCGTCTCTTCTACCGCAAGAATTTTCGGAGGCTGCGTCATTTCGAAGGAAAGATTTTGAACACACCTTCAGGAATGCTTTTCCATAATTTCTGCCTGCTTTCCATGGCTTCCTTAACAGCCTTCTGTCCACTGGCAGTAACCTTGAAAAAACGCTTGGGCTTTCCGCCTCTCACATTAGTCACCTCGCCCAGACGCGATTTAAGATATCCCTTTTCCTCAAGCCGGTACAGGCCGGTATGCAAAGCACCCATGCTTACCGGACGTTTCAGACGTTGTTCGATCTCAAGTTTGATAGCAAGCCCATACGCATTTTCACCAAGTATGCCGATGGTGAGCATCACGATTTCTTCAAACTCGCCAATATTTGCTCTAAATGACATTCTAGCCCATTTGCAAATTAAGTTAACGGATTCCGATATTACCTGCAAATAGAAAATTATAACATGAGGAGAAAACCCGCAAATAGGGGGGTGGTTCAAGTGGAATTTAGACCACATTCAATGACAATTGCCCACATGAGACAAAACATTAAATTGGGTAACAAGCACGGATTTTAGCGTATCGCGTTCTGGCATAATTTTTCGCAGTTTGTTAATGAAATGACTCTCCAGTTCAGTGAAGAGGTGAGGAGAGTTTGCTTGTCCGGTTAAATAATGCCGGAATCGGAGCGTATTGATCAATTCGTCTTGAATACGCTGGATCAATGTTCCTATACATTATCTTTTTGGACAAAAATCACCTTTAAATGACAAGTCAGAATTTCAGAGACTGTATCAGCGCCTGCCTGTCATGCGTAACGGCGTGTCAGCATTGTGCTACAGAGTGTCTCAAAGAAAATGACATCAAGATGTTATCGTTATGTATCGCCATCAACCGGGAATGTGCGCTAATCTGTTCGGCTAATGCACAACTGTTGGCAATAGGTGGCGATAACGCAATGATGCTTTGCGGCGAATGTGCTACCATTTGTGAAGTCTGTGCAAAAGAATGCGAACGGAATTCGGAACTCGAACACTGCGCAGCGTGTGCCAGGGTATGTTATAAAGGCGTAGAAGAATGTCGCAATCTAATGGAGGTACATATCGCATGAAACCAAGTGATCGATTTAAGCAACTCAGTAAAAATTGAATCATGAAATACATTGTGTTGCTCGGAAGGGTCCTCTTTTCAATCATCTTCATTAACTCGGGATTTTTCCACTTCTCAAAAGCAGCGGTGGACTATGCGAATACACAGGACGTGCCCATGGCCGAAATCCTTGTGCCTTTCTCCGGAATTCTCGCCATTGCGGGAGGACTAAGTATAGCCCTCGGTTACAAGGCAAAGATAGGAGCATGGATGCTCATCGCTTTCCTGATTCCGGTTACGATAATGATGCACGGATTCTGGCACTTTAATGATCCGGCGGAACAGCAGATGCAGACCACGATGTTTATGAAAAACACGTGCATGCTTGGCGCTGCATTTCTTATCGCATGGTTTGGATCAGGGCCACTAAGTATTGATGAACGAAAAGGGCAGAAGCAAAAAGATCCCTATAACGAACGGGCGCGGCCCATCATAAGAGAAAAAGTTGAATCGTAAACAATTAAACACATACTTCCATGAGTAAGAGAAAAAAGAATATCGAGGAGTTTTTTTCGGCCTACGAGGCCCAGTTTAATAATTCGCTTTCCGGCGATCGAGTTACAAGCGAGGAAATGTCGCAGTTCTTTGAACAATGCTTCGTTGAATCAAGTCCTGCTGGAGTGACTTGCGGCAAGAACGACGATCAGTTCGTAGAAAAGATCCGATCAGGATTTGACTTCTATAAATCCATTGGATCCAAGTCTATGACTATTGTTTCGAAGGATATAACTCTACTTGACGATCTCCATGCGATGGCGAAGATCTACTGGCGATACTCGTACGTAAAGGACGAACGTGAAGGTACGATCGACTTTACGAATTACTATTTTGTCACCACGCGTGATCAGGTAAGGATCTTCGGCTACGTCGCTGGCGATGAACAGAAAGCACTTGCAGATAAGGGACTCATGGCAGAAACGGAAGCAGGTTAGGTGGGGATTGGGAAATTGGGAAATAGGGAAATAGGGAGATAAGGAGATAGGGAGATAGGGGAAAACAGCATGATAGAAACTTATT
>DASVBA010000507.1:0-3381 GCA_036376095.1 Chryseolinea sp. | reverse complement strand
TATCTGATAATGATAAACCGGTCGGCGTGATCGGAGCCGGGAACTTCGGTAGCGTAGTGGCCAACTTACTTGCCCGGCAAAAGAAAGTCCTGCTCTATGCGCGCGATGAAAATGTAGTCCGCCAGATTGTTAATACCCGGATCAACCGCGGACATACTATTCATGAAAACGTAACTCCCACAGACGATCTCGCTTTGTTGGCGCGCCAATGCGATGTTATTTTTCCGATCATTCCATCTCAACATTTCAGGTCTTTAATAAAACAGCTCTCACCTCACCTGCATCCTTATCATATTCTCATCCACGGAACGAAGGGTTTCGATGTGACACTCCCTGATGGACAGTCCATCGATACTATGCCAACGCTGGACCGCAGCATGGTGAAGACGATAAGCGAAGTGATTCTGGAAGAAAGTGTTGTAGTGCGGGTAGGCTGCCTGGCAGGACCGAACCTCAGCAAAGAACTTTCTGAAGGTCACCCTGCTGCAACCGTGATCGCTAGCCACTTCAATGAAGTGATCAATATCGGCAAGCGATTGTTAAGAAATGAAACCTTTCAGGTATACGGTAACAACGATGTTGTTGGAGTAGAGCTCGCGGGTATCTTAAAGAACATAATTGCTATCGCAGCGGGTGCACTTAGCGGATTGGGTTTCGGTGAAAACGCGCGCGGATTGCTTGTAAGTAGAGGAATGGTGGAAATGGTGTACCTGGGCCGGGCGTTAGGTGGAAACACCAAAGCGTTCCTGGGTGTTGCCGGTATCGGCGACCTTGTTACCACGTGTAATAGTTCGTTGAGCCGGAACTTCACCGTCGGCTATCGTTTGGCTAAAGGTGAAACCCTACAGGAAATTCTTGCCAGCACAGACGAAATTGCGGAAGGTATTAATACGGTGAAGATTGCCAAAAAGTGCGCCGATCATTACAAAGTAAGGGCTCCGATAACAAGCATGCTGTACCAGGTGCTGTTTGAAGACATGACGGTACAAAGAGCACTTGAGTATTTAATGCGTTATCCACTCAACGTCGACATCGACTTTCTCTAATCACTGCAATAATATCTCCCTAATGTTCTCACGGATCTTGGTAGCCAATTCATCGAGCGGAAGGTCATTTATATCGCGACCGAACGGATCTTCGATCTCTTCCGCGATAAGTTCGACGCTGAGCAGTACGTAGGCAATAAGCACAACGATCGGTATCGTCAGGTATCCGGACTGAGTTACAAAGCCGATGGGAAGAGTAATTATGTAGATCGATATAAATTTCTTCACATACATCATGTAGGAATATGGAATAGGGGTGTTTTTTATCCGTTCGCACGCACCCAGATGATCAATAAAATCCTTCAACTCTTTGTCGAGATTGATCAGCTGATCACCTGTAATCTTCTTGTCAGTATAAAGTTGATTGACCTTCTGATACATCAGCGCTGCGATGCGGTTAGGTTTGTGTTTGAAGCGTTTCAGGTCATTGAGAAACTCATCATTGATTGGATCCATTTCCGCGAACTGCACGCCAGTGCGAAGATTTTCTTTAGATGCGAAAATAAAATTTGCGATCATCTTGGCGAACCAGTCGCGGTCCTCATGATTTTCACGCGATATCATTGCATTCAGCTTCATCGCAAAGTTGCGGGTGCTGTTAACCAATCCACCCCACAACCTCCGTCCCTCCCACCATCTGTCGTACGCTGTATTTGTGCGAAAGACAAGAAAGAGACCCAGCACGATCCCCAACAACTGATGCATTGCGATGGTTGGTTGAAAGTCCGCCTGGTGTAGCTCAAAATAGTCAAGAAAAAAATAGCATAGCACCAGGGAATAGACGGCCATAAACGCCAGCGCGGGCCACAACCGCGACATTACCCGGCGGCTATAGGCATGGAAAATGAGGGAAAGCCATCGTTTGGGGTTATACATCACCATGGTATCGCGGTTTTTGTTGCAATAAATCCAATCATAAAATTATTTCCAAAACGAAACTAGGAACTGCCATCCTCCGTAAGTAATATTGTAATGATATCATTTTAATATCACTCATATGAATACGGAAAAAACCAATAGTCCTTTGTCGGGTTACGTGATGCTAGCCATCATATTGGTCTGCCTGATTATCGGAATCGGCGGATTTGTTGCCGCCCGTGCTCCATTCTTTATTTTGCTGGTAATCGTAAGTATCCTGCTAATGCCAGGGTTTTTCTTCGTGAACCCGAACAGTTCCGTCGTCCTGGTCCTATTTGGAGATTATAAAGGCACGGTAAAGTCAAACGGATTCTTCTGGGTAAATCCGCTGTTCAGCAAAAAACCGATTTCTCTTCGCGCACGAAACTTCGACAGCGAGAAAATAAAGGTGAATGACAAAGTGGGTAATCCCATTCAGATCGGCGTCATCCTCGTTTGGCAGGTGCGCGACACTTTCAAAGCCGCCTTCGAGGTGGATAACTATGAAAACTTCGTTCGTATACAAAGCGATTCGGCGGTGAGGAAACTTGCTGGCCTCTATCCTTATGATAATTTTGATACGGACGCAGAGTTAACGCTTCGATCCGGTCATGAAGAAGTGAACCGGGCGTTGGAAGAAAACCTTCGGAACAGGCTCGACATCGCCGGTATACATGTGATCGAAGCGCGTATTGGCTATCTTGCTTACGCGCCCGAAATTGCCAGTGCCATGTTACGAAGACAGCAGGCAACAGCTGTAGTGGCTGCGCGATTCAAGATCGTCGAAGGTGCCGTAAGCATGGTGCAGATGGCTCTTGATCAGCTCTCGCAACAACAGATCGTCGATCTCGACGAAGAGCGAAAGGCTTCAATGGTTAGCAACCTTATGGTCGTGCTGTGTTCTGACAAAGATGTAAGTCCCGTAGTAAATACCGGCACCCTTCATCATTAAAAAGACTTTTTCCAATTGAATACCTGAGTATTCTTTTGAAGACATAATTGATGGCACAGAAAAAACCATTCGTCTTACGACTTGACCCTGACGTGCTCAAGGCAGTTGAGAAATGGGCTGCCGACGAATTCCGTAGCACTAACGGGCAACTCGAATGGATGATCAATAAAATGTTAAAAGAGTCGGGCAGGATAAAGGCCAAGGGAAAATCCGAGTAAAAAGTTTTCAAGTATTCGCTTATATTTCGGCGCCAAACGACACGTCTTATGAAAAGCTTCGGCATCATTCATATCTTTCTGTTGATCATAATCCTCCTGGTCTATAGGTGTGCAAATGCCCAGGATTTTGTGGTGACATCAAAAGGAGATACGCTGATGGGTGAGGTTAAGCCATTGTTTTACGGCGTTGACAAAAGGGTACAATTGAACCAGGAGGGGAAGAAAAAAGTAGTTTATCCGATGTTCCAGGTGCGTTCATTTTTTTATC
>DASVBA010000673.1:0-4394 GCA_036376095.1 Chryseolinea sp. | reverse complement strand
GTTTACTGGTCTTGGCAACGTATCCGACATTTCTCCCCGGATTATTGAGTGATCGCAAATCGAAGAAACGAAACTCATTTCCTCCTCTGAACATCTTCTCCTCTTCAAAAAACCTGTACTCCAATTCCTTTTCTATTTCGCGCGTGAAGCTCGGCCGCACGTCTGTGGCCATGTTGTCCCAACGCTGGTTTTGACGAATGTTAACATGTACGTCTATAAGTGGATTGAGGATCGTTATGTTCTTGTAACTGACCGTAAAATTGAGTTGTTGATTAATGTTCGCCATGGTGCTTGAACCTACCAGGTTGGCTTCAGCATTGATGGTCACAAGGTTTTCAAAGATCATGAACCGCTTAGTGATGACAACATCTTCCTTGTCGCTGCCGCGATAGACCATAAGTACATAGTTGCCCGGCAATTTCACGGGCGGAAGGTGGAACCAGTAATGCACGTAGGGAATGTGTGTGTCAACAGAGAACTCTGAGTTGTTAATCGGAAATTCATTGTAAGCGGTAAGGTAATCCAGATCCTGCAGGTCGGATTTCGTCCAGTCGTAGTTACAATGGATGATCCGCGCATAATAGGTGTCCCGGTCACTTCGGAGGTCGTCAAACCGAAGGATAAGATTCCATTCTCCAAGTCGCGTAACGGCCGGCAGCAGGGGAAAACCTTCAGGCGATAATTCAATGGTCTTTATTTCCGGTTCATAGGCGAAATCGGTAAGCCTCAGAACTTTAGGATTAATTTCAGAATTAGTCGAACTTTGGGCTATAGGCGTGCAGGATATAGCTAACACGATGCAAAGCATAATTAAGTGCATGTACCTCATGGGCTTAAAGTTATAATCATTTCCAACTTTTCCGTTATAGGCAGTGTCAAAGATGGAGAACGGCCCGATTATCGGATTCATGCTCAGCGAAAACGAGCTTATTGAGGGATGCCGCAAAGGCACCAGAGCTTTGCAGAAGGCTTTGTATGATCGGTATTGCCGAAAAATGCTGGTGGTATGTCTTCGTTACTCCAAGACGACCGCCGAAGCTGAAGACATTGTCCAGGAAGGGTTCGTAAAAGTGTTCCAAGGCATTAAGGATTTTCGCCAGGAATCAAAGCTGGAAACTTGGATCACCCGGATAATGGTAAACACGGCGCTCAATGTTCAGCGCAAAAAACTATATCTCTATCCGATGGTTGATGTGACAGAGCTGGTCCTGCCTGAGGAAGAAATGAGTTTGTCGGGACTTAATGTGAGTCAGTTGTTGGAAATGATCCAATCGCTGCCGCAGGGTTGCCAGATTGTATTCAACTTGTTTGCAATTGAAGGTTATAGCCATAAAGAAATCGCGGAAATGCTTGGTATCTCAGAGGGAACCTCAAAGTCACAGTTTGCAAGAGCGAAGAGCTTACTTCAATCAAAGATAATAAAGGAGTCAACGCAATACGATCGATATGGAGAGGCGAAAATTTGAAGATTCGTTTAAGGAAGCGTTTGAAGGCGCCGAGATGGATCCGTCCGATAATGTCTGGTCGGGTATTGAGCGTGAATTGGAAAAGGCCGACGGATCATTTAAACAAGCTTTCTATGGGGCTCAGATCGATCCGTCTGATAACGTCTGGACGGGTATTGAACTTGAATTGGAAAAAGCTGAAGGCGAGAGAACAAGGCGCCGGCTATTGTTTTATAAAATGCTGGCTGCAGCATCGGTTACTTTTGCTTTATGTTTCGCCGGTATCGGGTATTATGTCATCGATCGTAAGACAGCGGCGCTGAATGAACAATTAGCAGCAAGTTCGAAAACTGAACAAACGCAAGACGCTCTAAATACACCTGCGGAAACAACACGAGACTCCAATGCAATGCCAGGCGAACAGCCAAGCGAGCAAATTTCTCAGAGCGAAACGTCATCAGTGAGTTCACTTAGTCAAGCGCATTCAACGTCTGGTCTTGTTGCAAACGCGAACCAATCGACGAACGCGTTAATGGAAGTTGAGGACTCGCCTGATAAACCTGTTGCAGGTGCGACGCCTGCAGTTGACGGGAGTTCGAAGCCTGAGCGCGCAGGTGTCGATGGCAAATACGATGATCGCCAAATCCCGTCTTTCTATACAACAAAGAATCCAACGCTGGTAATTCCAAAAAATGAAGTAGATCCCGGTGCACTGTTACTTGCGCAGTTGGCTGCGGAGGAGCAGAAGTATGCACAACTTGACAAGAAAGAAAAAGAAAGGAAAGCTGAAAAACTATGGACGTCTGTGGGATTTGCGGCCGGCGCATTTAGTTCTGTAAACACTGGCGTATCACCCGCGGCTGCCAACAATGCCGTAGCTTTCACAAACAGCAGCGTTCCGGATAAGCAGGCAAAAGCCTCAGGGATATCCTATTCAGTGGGTGTGAATGTTGGTACCAAGCTTTCAAAACGATGGACAATTCAGGGCGGTGTGAATTATCTGACCCAATCATCGGATTATATCGCCACGAACGTTGTTGCCGAGAACAACTTTCAGACGCTAAAGGCCGAATCAATCAACGAGTTGGATAAGCTGCCGGAGCTCGCCGATGCGTATGCCAGCAGCAAGCTTACCCCAACGTTTCCTTACTCCGTGAACAATAACGTTAAATTCTTCAGCGTTCCAGTACAGGCAGGTTACCTGCTTGTTAATCAAAAATTCGGGCTTCAGTTGAATGCGGGGGTTTCCACGGATCTTTTCCTTGAAAACACGATCACCCCCGAGGCTGGAAGTGTGAACAAAACAACGCAGGGAAGGGGAGAGGATTCTCCATACCGGTCGGTGAACTTCAGCGGGCTGATGGGTACCGAGTTCAGTTATAGATTTGGTAAGCATTATCGTGTTGCTCTTAATCCGGGTCTTCGCTACCCACTCAATTCAGTTTACAAGAATGATGTAGGTATTCAGTCGACCCCGTTGACTTTTGATGTCGGCCTTCGTTTCAAATATATTTTCCACTAGACCTTTACAACCTTTTGTTTAGGGCTTGTGTCTAAGAATTCAAAAACAACCCCTACCGTTATATGGATACCCTAGAAAATAGACTTCAAAAAAGGATTCACGTTTCCTTGTACGCGCTGCTATTCTTGACTGTTCTTTTAGGTATTAGTGTTCTATTAGAAGGATGTACTGATAAGTGTGAGGTGACCAACGAATTTGTTTACTATGAGCCGGTCTATTCGACCGTCGATCAAATTCGGTCCAGCATAAGCCTTACAGAACCACAACCAATAAAAGGGGTAGGCAGGATTTACTACAAAGATGGATTGATGTACGTAAACGAACCTGGTGAGGGAATCCATATCCTTGACAATCACAATCCGGCACAGCCCACACCTTTGAAATTTCTAAGGATCCCTGGCAACTACGACATGGCCATTAAGGACAAAACATTATACGCTGACAGTTTCATTGATCTGGTAGCCTTCGATATAACAGATGTTAATTCCATTCATGAAGCGGGCAGGCTTGAAGGAATTTTTACCAATTATAGATCGATGGGCATGGAAACCGATGTCAATTGCTGCGTCATTACGGAATGGAAAGAAAAAAAGAACGTACAGGTAGTACAATCTGATTGTAAGCAAGTTTATCAACCCTGGGGAGGAATATATTATGCTGACGGTATTGCACTCCAGGCAAGTATGGCATCTGAATTTAGCTCAAAGGCCGCCATCGCTCCCGGGTCTGGCTCTGGCCTTGGCGTAGGCGGCTCTTTGGCTAGATTTACATTGAGTGGTGATCACCTTTATATGCTCGATGGCGGCGACCTTCAGACAATCGACGTTTCCTCCAAGTACGATCCGGTAGCTAAGAAAAGAAGTTACATTTCCTGGGACATTGAAACCATATTCCCCCACAAGAATAACCTGTTCATTGGTTCGACCACTGGCATGCATATCTTTGACATCACCGAACCGGAGGATCCGAATCTGATAAGCACCTATCAGCATGTGGTAAGCTGCGATCCGGTTGTCGTCGACGATGAATATGCCTACGTTACGCTCCGCACAGGAACCACTTGCGCAGGCTGGATAAATCAACTGGAGATTATTGACATTCAGAACCTCTCAAATCCACAACTGGTTGCAGCTTATGGAATGACAAATCCCCACGGACTTGGCATCGATGGAGAGACGCTGTTCATTTGTGACGGAAATGACGGATTAAAGGCATTTGACGTAACTGACGTTAATACCATCGGCGATAATATGCTGGCGCATTATCAAAACATCAACGCACACGATGTTATTCCATTCAACGATGTTCTGATGATGATCGGCTCGGATGGAATATTTCAATACGACTACTCTGATCCGAAAAATATCAAGCTACTAAGTACAATAAGCGTTCAGCAATAGCGCTCCAAGAACTTTCACGTCGATATT
>DASVBA010000495.1:0-6033 GCA_036376095.1 Chryseolinea sp. | reverse complement strand
GGCCAATTTAGATGCGGCATGATCAATGGTCAATGAGCTAATCGAGGGATCAGAAATCAAAGGAAATTACGTGTGGCTTTTTGTGCAAGGCCCGCCAAGGTTGGATGCAGAGACCGCAAAACCTATCGATGGTTTGGAACTCAATTATTGCTTACTAAAAATTTTAACTTGATCTAATGCTTTCACACAACTTACTGCTCATCTACCGGAACTTCAAACGCTTTAAGAGTGCGTTTTTCATCAACCTCATCGGGTTGTCAACCGGATTGGCTTGTACGCTGTTGATCTATCTATGGGTGGACGACGAATTCAAGGTCGATAAATTTCACGCAAACGATAGTCGTTTGTACAAGTTGATGGAGTACCAGCAGAATGCTGCTAACAATGTGCGGGTCACAGATTCAACGCCAGGGCTGCTTGCCGAAGAGCTGGACGGCAATATACCGGAAGTCGAATATTCGGCTGTCGTCACCCCTTTCTATTGGTTCGACAAATCGTCCCTGTCTATTGGCGACAAACGAATTGAGGCGGGTGGTATCTATGCGGGCAAAAGTTTTTTTAACATCTTCTCTTTCGGTTTGACGGAGGGTGATGCAGACAACGTTCTGGCAGATAAGAAATCTATCGTCATCTCCGAATCAACTGCTTTGGCTTTGTTCAATACGACGGAAAATGTGATCGGAAAGACTGTAGAGTTTCAACGGGAGAAGGAATTCATCGTTTCCGGGATCTTTAAAGGAACACCCTCGAACTCCACACAACAATTCGACTTTGTGTTGTCGTTCGAAGTCTTCAAAGAAATGATACCCGGTGTATTGAACTGGGGTAGTTCAGGGCCAATGACATTTGTAGTGTTAAAAGAAGGTTCAGATCCGGAACTTTTCAACAATAAGATAAAAAACATCATCGGTACCAAGATCCCGGAAAAACACAGAACGTTATTCGCGACCAGGTATTCCGAGCTGTACCTCCACGGTAATTTTGAAAATGGAGTTCGAACAGGAGGAGGAATTGAATACGTTGTTATGTTTTCATTGATCGCTATATTCATTCTTATAGTGGCGTGCATCAACTTCATGAACCTCTCAACCGCAAAGGCATCGCGACGCATAAAAGAAGTGGGGATCAAAAAGGCGGTTGGCGCAAATCGGCGATCACTTATTCTTCAATACATGGGCGAGTCGCTTTTCATGAGCATGTTGTCTTTATTTGTCGCAGTTCTTTTAGTTGACCTGCTTCTACCACAGTTCAACGGCATCACTGGGAAACAGCTCGCTCTTAAACTTGAACCTGGAATTATCCTGTCGTTCGCCACGATCGCGTTGGTGACAGGCATTATAGCCGGAAGTTATCCCGCTCTTTATCTTTCCGGATTCAGCCCCGCCATCGTGCTTAAAGGCAAACTAAACACTACCCTCGGCGAGCTGTGGGCAAGAAAAGGACTGGTAATATTTCAGTTCACCGTTTCCGTGATATTTATTGTTTCCGTGCTGGTGGTGTACAAACAGATTCAATACCTGCAGACGAAAAACCTCGGTTACGACAAAGAGAACATTATCCACTTCCAGATTGAAGGACGAATAGGTAAGAGTAAAGAAGCATTTCTGGCAGAATTGAAAAAACTCCCCGGTGTCGTGAACGCATCAACGCTTGCACAGAGCATGGTGGGGGGTGGAAATACCACAACGGTTAATTGGGAAGGAAAGGATCCTGACGATCGAACGCCCTTTGCGATACGGCCGGTGAATTATGATGCGATCGAAATGCTCGGACTTACGATTTTAGAGGGTAAATCCTTTTCACGCGAAGGAAAGGATAGCCTGAAGGTAATCTTTAATGAAGCCGGCATTGAAGCAATGGGCATGAAGGATCCCGTGGGAAAGACAGTAACCGTTCAAGGGATCAAGGTCGACATCATTGGTGTCGTAAAAAATTTCCATTTCGAGTCTCTTCGAACCAGTGTCAATCCAATGTTTTTTGTTCTGGCCCCTCAATACACGCAGAAGGTCATGGTAAAGATTGCCGCGGGAAAAGAAACGGAGACCATCGAACGCATTCAGAATTTCTACCAGCAGTTCAATCCAGGGTTTGCCTTTGACTATCGCTTCCTTGATCTGGACTACCAGGAACAATATAATACTGAGCAGCGGGTGGCAAAATTGTCCAAGTATTTCGCTGTCTTGGCTATTCTGATATCATGCCTCGGACTGTTCGGCCTTGCAGCATTTACGGCCGAGCGCAGGCTCAAAGAGATCGGAATCAGAAAGGTATTGGGCGCAAGTGAACTAAGAATAATTTATCTGTTGTCGGCAGACTTCACCAGGATCGTCGCTGCTGCAATTGTAATTGCCATTCCGATAAGTTACTTCCTGACCAAAGATTGGCTGGACGATTTCGCATTCAAAATATCTCTTGCCTGGTGGTACTTTTTAGCTGCCGGCGCTATTGCGCTGCTTATTTCGTGGATCACTGTTGGAATGCAAGCACTGAAAGCATCGCGCATAAATCCTGTAGATTGTTTGCGCGACGAATGACAATCACACACGAACTCACAAAACCTACACCATCCCGTTGTTGTGTGACAGCACTTGCACGATCTCCTGTTCGACGCAAGAATGCATAGTAATTTTTGATTCAGTGACATTGATAAAATCATAAAACACGAACGGCTTACCGGATCGGATTCCTTCCGACTGAACACCTACTACATTTCCGCACGCCAGAATTCGATGTAGTTTGATCGGCCGACGTTGGCTCAACACATCAGAAAATTCTTTATTGAAATCAATTTTAGCCGGAGCGGATTCATTGAAAAGTGAACTGATCAATGTTTTGTTGCTTTCACTCACTTTCATATCATGTCTATCGGTCAACTGGAAGCCGGGAATCGCAATTGCATCGGCAGTGTTATCCTGAATCGCATCCCAATGCTCTACGATCTTTCCGTTGAAAACCTTAAAAAGGTCAGCGACCAATAGGTGTTTGTCCAAAAAGGAAAGATCCAACAGTAACATTACGTAATCGCCGTCTGCAATAGCAAGAATTATCGGTGAGCTATCGTCCTCTTTAGGCTTCGGAAGGCTTTTGAGAAACTCAATAGCGTCTCGTAGCCCAGCCTTGCCGTCTTTCATCGACGGTGAATGTTGAATGTAGTCATCGCTTATGTAAGCATCTATCAAGTCACTGTTTCGATCTCTAATGACCCTCTTGTATAAATCCAGGACTAGATTTTTGTTTGATATATTATTCATATGTCTTCGATTGGTTGTTGGCGGCATTGTTGCCGCATAAAATTGTAGTTGACTGTTTGAAGGATGAACGGATCGGAAATAAAGCAGGTCAGTAGCCTGTCACAAGTCCGTTCTTTTCCGGAGAGTTTCCGGATGGATCGATATGATTTAAACTCTTAGAATGAGACAAATCTAATGAAATTCAATCGTTAATTAATAAGGGATTGGATAGTGAGTTGTTTACCGCAGTCGCTGAGCCGTCGGGATTTGCCAAATTCTTTGCGGTTAGACATTCGCCCATAATCGGTACGATCACTCGACCAGCTTTGGCACAACCTTTTCTTTCCGCAGAAGAATCACTACACCAGCAATAATATATGGAATACTCAATAGTTGCCCCATGTTAAACATTAGACTATCCTCAAAAGATACCTGGTTGATCTTGAAGAACTCGTCAATAAAACGAAGCGTGAACAAGATGATGAAAAACCAACCGGTGAGCACACCATCTCTGATCTCGTTTCTCTTCGTACTCCAGATGTAGAAAAGAACGGCAAAAAGTATCAGACAATAGATCGCTTCATACAGCTGTGCGGGATGGCGTGGAACATTGTCGATGCTGGTGAATATAAAAGCCCAGGGTAATGTGGTGGGAAGTCCGACCATTTCGGAGTTCATGAGATTTCCTAAACGGATCAATGCTCCTAACAACGCGGAAACAATGACAATACGATCAAGGATCCACAGATATTTGACCTTTGTCTTCCTGGCAAAGAAATACAATGCGATGAGGGCACCTGCTCCCCCACCGTGACTTGCCAGTCCCCCCTCCCAGACCCTAAAAACACTCCAGGGGTCGTTCAAAAATACAATGGGATCATAAAAAAGGACGTGACCTAATCTTGCTCCTACCATGGCAGCAATGAGCATGTAGATCACCAAAGTATCGACGTCCTGGGGCGGTTTGGACTCTTTTTTGTAGATGTAAGCCATTATCTGTTGACAGATCACGAAGCCTAATGCCCATGACAATCCATACCAACGTACCGGATGATTTAAAAACGGAATAACAAAAATGTCTGGATTTACATCCCACACAATATAGGATAACAACGACGGTTGATTCATGCAGTAGGTAACGAAGTAATGACTAGTCTTTAGATCTCCTTGACATATATTCTTCTGAACTGAACCAAGCTGGGCGGACTCACCCATTCACCATCCTTTTTGGAGCCGTGATGTTGCAGACCTATTCGTCCTTTTTCCGGCAGCTCAGGTAGCAGGGCATTTTCAATTATGTTAATTCCATTAAGCTCAACGGTCATGCGGTTGCTCTTCATGGTGATTTTGAATGTATTCCACTCACCAATATTCTTATCTGCGTTTACTTTAGGTGTGACACCTCGTCTCACTTCAGGAGGCATTTTTTCATCCATCCGATAACCATACACCTCACCGGAGCCAATCGGCCAGCACCAGATATTTGCCTGACACTTACCAACTCCGCGCAAAATTATACCTGAATCAGAATCCGGCAACGTCATCGAAATTGGCTTCCCGTTTTCATCAAGTTTATGAAGACCGCTTGGCAGGATCAGTGGCACATTTTGATTCTTCCAGGGTGTTGCTTTTATCCTCCAATCAACATACAGGATAAAATCTTTGTATTCTTTATCAGTCCAAAGGTTCTTGTCCTGCGCTTCGCTTTCCGCGTCGTAGTCAATGACACCATCTATTATTTTCCAATGGCCATTATCTCCATCGGGTACTTTCCAGTTGGTGAAGTCCGAACCATTGAACAGTGACTTAAATCCAGCGGGCACCTTTTCGCTGCTTTGTGCGCATACCGCGAACGTGATAAACGTCAGGGTGAAGATAAAACAAGCTGATCGCATAATTTTTTTTTAATTGAGATGGGTCAATAAATGAAATCCGTCCATTCTTTGCTTTCAAAAATTGCAGCGCCTCCTTTCCCTACTTCCAGATACGAGCCCTCTACCAGGTACGCACTGAGCTCTTTGGCCAGCCCTTCGAATGGTTTGAAGGCATCTTTAAGAGGTTTTGTTTCCGGTGCTCCTTCGGGCCAATACTTATGACGTGCCTCAACAGATGTGATCGCAAAGATTGTAATATAAGAATGTGCATTATCTCCAGCCACCGCTTTGTAATACATTAAGTGCATATCCGGTAATACGTTGCCCACTGCGGGGTGTAGTTTCTCGACCACAAATTTCTCAAACTCCGCGGCCTTCTCTTTTTTCACTTTTATATAATGGATACCAAGTATCCCAATATTCGGGCGTGTTTGGAACTTGTCGGCACCGATCAACCTGTATTCGGTGTATGTATGGGTGTTCGTAAGAAAATCGGATGGTTTTTTCCCTGATGCACCGATAACCTCATTGCGAAAAGGGCTACCAGTTGCAAAAGATTCGCGCGTCGACGGTTTGTCTGCGCCAAAGACGAGCAATAGATCGCCCTTGCGTTTACCACGGTCGGCATGAAAGGCATGGATAGAAACAGATGGATTATTCTTATTGATCTTTGGCGCGACGTCAGTATTGACGTATGACCTAAAAGCCTCCGCATTAGAATTCTTTTTTAGCGCCGAGGTGCTGACCACAATGACCTCTCCTAACGTCATTCCCTGGCCGTGTGCCGTGATGCACATAAAAGTGATCAGGATGAAAGCATAACAGAATTTCGATTTCATACGAATGCCTGTAAACAGAGGGGCATGAATAAAGTTAGCCGTTGAATTACGAATAACAAATCCCCAGGGAGACAATTACACCATCGGCAG
>DASVBA010000468.1:0-6648 GCA_036376095.1 Chryseolinea sp. | reverse complement strand
TATCTTAAAAACAAGAACATGCCGGCATGGGAAGTGCCCAATATGCTGACGAAATACTATACCACTACGAAAGCCCTTGAAGTGGCAAGTGCCGGTAAATAATGCGGACTGAAAAATGAAAACAACTTTACTGATTGTTCTGCTGTGTGTCTTGCATGAATCGCAGGCGCAGACAACTACTATTGCGTCTGGTATTTACCCGTGGAAGTCATCGCGGGGCCCACATGAACCGGTCTTAAAAGGAACCACCACCTTCCTGCAACCTTTTGAGGTTTCAATTGAAACACTGAAGCCTGGTGAAAAAAGAACGAACGATGCCGCGCATTCCGGTATGGAGGAATTATTGATCGTGAAGGAGGGAGATCTGACCGCAACGGTCGGGGATATGACGAAATCGATCGGTGGAGGAAGTATCGTGTTTGTCACGCCCGGGCAAAAATATAATTGCGAAAACAAAAGCAATTCGCCTGTGGTTTTTTACAACCTTAAGTATCAGGCGAAGGGTGGTGCTGATCTTGCGCGAGGGAAAAGCAGTGGCGACTCTTTTATGGTGGATTGGGATGAGTTGTCTTTCAAGAAGACAGATGTAGGAGGCAGGCGCGATTTTTTCAATAAGCCAACCGCTACCTGCGCCAGGTTTGAGATGCACGTCACTACATTAAACGAAGGACTGCCCAGTCACGCACCGCATGAACACGCCGAAGAAGAAATTATCCTTTTAATGAAAGGCAACGCAACGATGAATGTTGATGGAAAAGATTATCCGATGGCTCCCGGGGATTTTGTCTTTGCGGCTTCGCATGACTTCCATGGAATTCGTAATTCCGGAAAGGGGCAATGCGAATACTTTGCATTTCAATGGAAATAACCCAACGTTATAAGTTGAGTCGAAATGTTGGAGTGCAGTCCCCGCAGATGTCTCCCGTTTCGGGGACTCTGCGAGCAACGGAGGAGCATATTCATCAGCTATCACGCATTGGAACGAAAAGCGGCAACGAAAAACGCAGAGTCCTCGGGAGGCCCGAGAGACTCTGCTTGGACATGGAAAGGGGCAATGCGAGTACTTTACATTTCAATGGAAACAACGCAGCTTGATAATTTGAGTCGAACTGTTGGCGTGCAATCTCCGCAGATGTCTCCCGTTTCGGGGACTCTGCGAGCAACGGAGGAGCATATTCATCAGCTATCACGAATTTGAACGAAAAGCGGCAACGAAAAACGCAGAGTCCTCGGGAGGCCCGAGAGACTCTGCTTCGACATGGAAAGCGGCAATGCGAACACTTTGCATTTCAATGGAGATAACGCAGCTTGATAATTTGAGTCGAACTTCTGGCGTGCAGTCCCCGCAGATGTCTCCCGTTTCGGGGACTCTGCGAGTAACGGAGGAGCATATTCATCAGCTATCACGAATTTTGAACGAAAAGCGGAAACGAAAAACGCAGAGTCCTCGGGAAGCCGAGGGACTCAACTTCGACATGGGCCATGCGAATATTTTGCAATTCAATCTAAAAAACTGATGAAGAATATTTTCTGCGTCGTTGCTGTAGTTCTATTTACCTTATCCGCTGTGACTATTCCTGTTCTGGCGCAGGACGTCAATGCGATGACCAAGGAGGAACGCGATGCATACTTTGAAAAGCTAAGACAGGCGTCGGCAGCAGATCACAAAAAAATGTTGGATCTATTGGGAATCACCTCTATTCGCCAGGGCGCCAACGGCAATGATCCAAACGCGCCGAATGCAGCCAACTACGATGAAGCAAAAGCGAATCCCTTTCCTGATCTTCCTGATGCATTATTGTTAAGGAACGGTAAGAAGGTTACTTCTCCAAAGGTTTGGTGGAGTAAGCGTCGGCCGGAACTGATCGAAGAATTTGACCGCGAAATTTATGGACGAGTGCCTGTCAACGTTCCCTCTGTAAAGTGGGAAGTAGCCAGCAAGACAAATGAAACCGTTGAAGGCATCGAAGTTGTTACGAAAAAGTTGATTGGTCATGTGGACAATTCCTCATATCCCTCCATTACAGTCGATATTCAAGTCACATTAACGACACCAGCTTCAGCAACGGGTCCGGTACCTGTCATGATGGAATTTACATTTGTATGGCCTTCGTGGTTTCCCCGGCCAGCAAACCCGCCACAGGGACCCACATGGCAGAAACAGGTACTCGAACGGGGATGGGGTTACGCTTTAATTTATCCATCGAGCATACAGGCGGACAACGGCGCGGGCCTGACTTCCGGTATCATCGGTTTGGTTAACAAAGGACAAACACGAAAAGCTGACGACTGGGGCGCATTGCGAGCATGGGCGTGGGGTGCCAGCAGAGCGCTCGATTATTTTGAAACGGATAAGGACGTGAATGCCAGGAAGGTTGGCATCGAAGGACATTCCAGATTTGGCAAGGCGACTGCTGTTGCCATGGCCTATGATCAACGGTTTGCTATAGCTTATGTAAGCTCTTCAGGTGAAGGAGGAGTAAAACTTCACCGGAGAAACTATGGAGAGTTAGTAGAGAACGTAGCAGCTTCCGGCGAATATCATTGGATGGCGCCCAACTTTATCAAATATGCCGGGCCTTTGAAATGGGACGATCTCCCCGTTGACTCACACGAACTTGTCGCTTTATGCGCACCGAGACCTGTATTCATTGGTAGCGGACAGAACGGAGACGGCTGGGTTGATCCTAAAGGCATGTTTCTGGCGGCCGTTCACGCAGGGCCGGTTTATAAGCTCTTAGGTAAAAAGGAGTTGGGCGCTGTTGAGTTTCCACCTGTTGAGACTACATTGACCA
This sequence comes from Chryseolinea sp., assembly GCA_036376095.1. Lineage (GTDB taxonomy): Bacteria > Bacteroidota > Bacteroidia > Cytophagales > Cyclobacteriaceae > Chryseolinea. Next base: position 3,853 of record DASVBA010000468.1, on the reverse strand, counting down.
GCGGCGATATTGCATTCCGTCAGCACAGCGGTGGCCATAGTCCCGGTCCTAACTGGCCGGCGTTCCTTGAATTCGCCAGTCGATATTTCAAATGATCTTAATTCACGTTAATGCTTCGAAAGGTCGCAGTTCTTGTTTTATCATTCGCCGTCGGTGAAGTAGTTGCAGAAGACGGTTACCGCTTGTGGTTGCGGTATGACCTGATCACCAATCAGGAGATTCTCAAGGAATACAAATCAGCAATTCAAAACGTCTATGTCGAAAAGGCATCACCGACACTTACGGTTGCGAAGAGTGAATTGTTGATGGCAACAAAAGGCTTGTTGGGGATTACACTTGCTTCAACTGGAAATGTTAATTCGCATGGCACACTGATACTGGGAACACCCGGAACGTCGAAACTGATTTCCTCGCTCAAGTTGGAGGAACAGCTTACAACGTTAGGTCCCGAGGGTTATGTCATTATTTCGGCAGAGGTAAAAGGAAAAAAGTGTACGATAATCACCGCGAACAACGACATCGGTGTTTTGTACGGGACTTTTCATTTCATTCGTCTCCTTCAAACGCAGGAGCATGTTACAAGCCTTGCCATCCAAAGTGTTCCACGCGTGAAGTATCGCATTCTTAATCACTGGGATAATCTCGATCGCACCGTAGAACGGGGATACGCCGGCTTTTCCCTCTGGGACTGGCATAAGCTACCTGACTACATTGATCCACGGTATTACGATTATGCACGGGCCAATGCATCAGCAGGAATTAATGGAGCAGTGGTTACAAACGTCAATGCTAACGCGCAGGCTCTGACGCCGCTTTATCTCGAAAAATTTGCTGCGCTTGCTGCAGTCTTCCGGCCATATGGAATACGGGTTTATCTCACGGCACGTTTCAGCGCACCTGTTGAGCTAGGCAAACTTAAGACCGCGGACCCGCTTAACGACGAAGTAAGGCAGTGGTGGAAGAACAAGATCGAAGAGATCTACAAATACATTCCTGACTTTGGTGGCTTTGTGGTAAAAGCGAATTCCGAAGGTCAGCCTGGACCACAAAATTATAACAGGTCCCATTCGGATGGCGCTAATATGCTTGCTGAAGCACTCGCACCACATTATGGTATCGTCATGTGGAGAGCATTTGTATATGATAACAAAGTTCCCGAAGACAGGGCTAAACAAGCATACAATGAATTCAAGCCGCTCGACGGCAAATTCAACACCAACGTGTTAGTACAGGTAAAGAACGGTCCAATAGATTTTCAACCGCGTGAGCCCTTCCATCCCTTGTTTGGCGCGATGCCCTTAACGCCGCTGATGATGGAGTTTCAGCTAACCCAGGAATACCTCGGATATGCCACACATTTGGTTTACCTCGCTACGTTGTTCAAGGAGTGCCTCGATTCGGATACTTTTTCAAAAGGTAAGGGATCATTTGTATCGAAAGTGATCGATGGTTCACTTGAAGATCACAAAATTTCGGGTATGGCTGGCGTTGCAAACATCGGAAATGACCGCAATTGGTGCGGGCACCCTATTGCACAGGCCAACTGGTATTCATTCGCACGCCTCGCCTGGGATCCAGACCTCACTGCCGACGCTATCGCTGCCGAATGGATTAAGATGACTTACTCAAATCAGAAAGAAGTTGTCCAAACTCTTTCCCGCATCATGATGGAATCCCGCGAGGTCACCGTGAACTACATGACACCTCTGGGGCTTCACCATATCATGGGATGGGATCACCACTATGGTCCTGCGCCGTGGATCAAAGATAAGCCTCGCGCAGACTGGACTTCGGTGTACTATCATCAGGCAGATAGTATTGCTATCGGGTTTGAGAGGTCGTCAAAGGGAAGTAACGCGTTGGGTCAGTATAGCCCCGAAGTGCAAAAAATGTTTGAGAGCGTAGAAGACTGTCCGGAAGAATACTTGCTTTGGTTCCATCACGTGCGATGGGATCATAAAATGAAATCGGGCAGAACGCTTTGGGAGGAACTATGCTACCGTTATTACAAGGGAGCTGACGATGTCCGCAAAATGCAAGTTGCATGGGCTTCACTTCAAGGCAAGATCGATGACGATCGTTTCAGGCAAGTAAGGAGTCTGTTAGCTATTCAATACAAGGAGGCGATCTGGTGGCGAAATGCTTGCGTATTGTACTTCCAAACGTTTTCAGGGAAAGAGATCCCGACTGGTCTTGCACCGAAGGGATCTCTCTGGGAAAAACCCGACAAGACCCTTGAGTATTATAAAAGCCTTGAGTTTCCTTTCGCACCAGGGATCAGGCCACGTTGGTGACTATTCAAATCGAACTGTACCGAACCGTAAGTAATCGTGGAAGTTTGTTTGAACCGGTTGCCACGACCAGGAAGAAGGAGCTTCGTCGTAGTCATTACGGTAAAGATTGACACGCCACGTGGTCCCCGGTTTCGGCGGCACGTTTTGCAGCGGCTTTAACAAAGTATAGGGAATAAAGAATTCACCCACCCACGACGTAACACTGCCCTTGTCATCCTTGATCACCTTCGTAGCATGACGGGTCTTGCGACCTTCTTCGTAGTGCCAGGGCCGCCAGCCAAAAAAATCCCCACCGAAGTTAGGTACGATGATAGGCAGCTCGTAATTGAGCGGTGAAAGTTCATATTCAAAGTACAATGGTGTCGATTCATCAGTCCATAAAAAGATCTCTACCACGTCTTCCTTCCATAGGTCCGCGAAATCCTCCTTTAGCGTGGCGGTTATCTTTTTGTCGGAGCAGTCAAACATTCCGTAGATCCCCGTTTCGGAATAGAGCAGCTTTGCTCTCGTTTGATAAGTTGCAGCGCCTTTGCGTTTTGCCATCATTATCCATTCGGCTTTTCCCCAGGAAGCCGACAACCCATCGCCTGTAAGTTCAAAATCCCCTGTACGCTTAACCTCGAGGTCTATTTTCTTTTGTCCGTATGTTGTTCCAATGCAAACAATAAGTACGGAGATGAGCAAGCCGCTCTTTAAAACTTGAAGAGTCATAACGAGTGTGGTTATACTAAATGTAATCACAATTCCCGCTAATATTCAAGACGATTTCCTTGCGCGGAGTTAATGAATTGAGGCATTGTATGCCCGGGGGGAGCCAGGAGCTTTCTAAATGCAGGGTCACGACGATCACAAAGGAGGCACGACGTTCACTAAGTCGACTGTAGAAAATGCGTCGTGTTCTTTCTCCAACATGTTCATAGGCACACCGGACAATTGTTGGAATCAGGTGACAACCGCCGAGGGCTTATTGCACCATTGATCTTGTTGCCAGACTAGTTTTATCTAATGTCGTAGTAGTTTTCCCTGGAAAATCATACTTTCATCGGCATCAAACCAACTACATCGGACCTCATTATGAAAAAGTTCTATCTCATTGCCTTGCTGTTTGCCATGTGTATTGGCGTGCAGGCGCAGACAAATCCCATTCGTATTATAATGATCGGAGCACATCCCGACGACTGTGACCAGGACGGTGGGGGAACGGCTATTCTTTTTGCGAAACTGGGCTATGCCGTAAAGTTTGTGTCAGTCACCAATGGTGATGCGGGACATCAGTCGGAAGGTGGTGGCATGTTGGCAAAGCGAAGGTTTGCTGAAGCCAAGGAAGCAGGAAAGCGTTATGGTGTTGAATATGACGTGCTGGACAATCACGATGGAGAATTGCTTCCGACATTGCAGGTCCGTTTGCAAATAATCCGGAAGATCCGTGAATGGAACGCCGATATTGTTATAGCTCCCCGACCAAATGATTACCATCCCGATCACAGGTACACCGGTGTTCTCGTTCAGGATGCTGCTTATATGGTAGCAGTCCCTAATGTGGCTTCAGACACTCCACC
>DASVBA010000460.1:0-3586 GCA_036376095.1 Chryseolinea sp. | reverse complement strand
TGTTATTTTTGACAGACTGGATATCAGCTCTTCCGTCATTCCATCGGCAAAATATTCGTCTTTTTCATCGGCGCTTATATTGTCGAGTGGAAGTACCGCAAGTCTCAGTCTCAGGTTAGAGAAGTCTGTGGCCACATGATTGTCCTTAAAATAGACCAGGCTGAAACCAACAAGGGCGATAACAGCCAATACGGAGAAAAAAACCAGCATCTTGTTAGGTGAAACATGGCTTTTTTTCTCCACTTGAATTTCCTTCGTCCACGGTAGCTGTATGTTGAAAATTTCGATCGGGGTTGAGATATTCTTGAGAGTATGTCTGCCGATGCTTATAAGAGGATAGTTTATTTTATTCCGGATCTGGCGCGCCACATCTTCTGATAAGCAAATTCCACCTGGTTTGGCGAGGGGCTCAATCCTGGCGGCAATATTTACTCCATCACCATGTACATGTTTTTCCACATATACAACATCGCCGATATGCAGTCCGATTCTCAGGAGGATTTGCTCGTCGGGCAAAGCGGTCTTGTTTCGCTCGAACAACGCGGTTTGAATTTCAACGGCGCATTCGGCACCTTCGACAGCACTATCAAATTCTACAAAAAAAAGATCGCCGGCCGTTTCAATTTCACGGCCGCCGTGTTTAGAAAAGAAAGGGCGCAGAATATTTCTATGCTCTTCCAGGAGCCGAAGGGCGAGTTTTTCGTTTTTTTGCGAGAGGGCGCTGTATCCCACCATGTCCGTGAACATAATGGCCGCTAATCGCCTCATAGATTTCTAAAGGTTATCAAGTTGATAGGTGCGAATCAAGTAGTAAGTTACTTAATTCACCAAACTCCATCAACATTCTTCGATCGAATTGAAATGTTTATACCGGTTTTAGATCTTGGCAGAAACCAGATTCTGAGGCTTGCCTTTAAGATAGCTGTCGATATTCTGTATGGTGACGTTCAGAATACGTTTTCGCGCTTCAAGACTCATCCAGGCCGTATGCGGTGTAACGACGCAATTCTTCGCCCGCAATAGAGGATTCGTTGGTGGTGGGGGTTCTACTGACAATACATCCAAAGCTGCCCCCGCCAGTCGATCGGTGTTTAATGCATCGGCGAGATCATCTTCATTTATAAGCTGCCCGCGTGAAGTATTGATCACCCATGCCGATGGTTTCATTTTTGATAACAGATTTCGATTTACAAATTGGTTGTTATCACGCGTTAAAGGGCAGTGCAAAGAGACAATATCACTCTGCGAAAAAACACCCTCGAGATCTTTGTATGTAGCAATGTTGCTTTGCTTTTTTGTTTGACTGGTATAGATCACCTGCATTTCAAAAGCGGCCGCCAGATTAGCGACCTGGCTACCGATCTTACCTAATCCGATAATTCCCATTGTCTTGCCATGTAATTCGGTAATGCTTCCCTTTGAGAAACAAAAGTCCGGTGAACGCTCCCATTCACCTTCCCGCACGGCTGAACTGTTCATTCCAACGCGGTTTGCGAGTTCAAGAATAAGTGCAAAAGTATGCTGAGCAACTGATGACGTTCCATAAGCCGGCACATTACACACCTGGATTTTTCTTTTCGAAGCTGCTTCAACGTCTACAATGTTGAATCCTGTAGCGGTCACACATATCAGCTTCAGATTCTTTGCTGCTTCAATAGTAGCTGCTGATACAGGAACTTTGTTGGTAAGGATGATTTCCGCCTTTTGACACCGCTCGGTAATTTGTTCAGCCGGAGTACGCTCATACATGGTAACGTCACCGTAAGTGTCCAGGTCCCTCCAACTAAGATCTCCGGGATTTAACGTATAGCCATCAATTACTACAATTCTCATTATGAGCAGAAATTATCGATTCAAAAGCCGTGTTGTTCAGCGTCTATTTAACAATACCCGCTATTCGCAACATTCCCTTAAAGACATTTAAGTCGGTCTGCATAGATTTTATCACGTCCGTGCGATCAATAGTAAGTGATGAGTTTCCGTGTTCGGCGCCTCCCAATGAATATTCGTAATGCATAGAAATTGGAACATCAATACCATAAAGCTTTATTGAATTCAAATAACTTTTGTAATCCACAAGGCCTTCGCCAAGTGGCACCACTTCCGCAATCCACTTTCCATCTTTTTTAGACCATTGAAAGTCTTTGATGTCGATACTCTTGATGTATGGTTTTATCAGCTTCAGACCAATGGGCCAGGCGTTGGCACCTTCAACGGTTGCATGGAAAATATCGTATTGTGATGCCAGCCATTCGGAATTGATGCGCTTTAAGACGGTATAAAGATCCCAGATAGGAGCGCCAAAGTACTCTCCTGAATGGTTTTGGTATTCTCCGAAAATGGAATATTTCTTATTTACAGCGGCAAGCTTTGACAATTGTAGTTCAATATCCAGAAGATTGTCTTCTATATTTTTTTGAGAATTGTATTTGAGCCAACCCATTCGATAGTGCCGAATCCCCAAGGCGCTTGCGGTCTTCAGAATACTGTCAGTGAAGCGATCATCTGCATCGGTCACTGCCGTCGTGATCATATAAACGTCCATTCCTGCTTTCCTTACAGCTTCGACGGCTTTGGGAAGATCCTCCGCGACGCGCTCGGGCAAGACGTGTCCACCCGGCCTTACGGTAATATCCACCCCGTCAAATCCCATCTGAGCTGCAACCTGCGCCATCTCGCTATAGTTTAGCCATTGAAGATGTTTTGAGAAGATGCTGATCTTGAAGTTTTCGTTATCCGGAACAGTTACTGCACTTGGCTCGGTCGCAGGAAATGCGCTCCCTGGCACATAGCTTAATGCTGAAATGCCAGTACTGATTAACAGGGAATTTAATATAAACTCCCTTCGGTTTGTTTTCATGGGCTCGCTGACTATAGGTTGTAATTGTCAAATATAGAAGATGAAATAAGGTTTGTTGTTGGGAGGTAAGTAAAAATTTAAGTGCTATTTGAATCAATAAATTGATTCCGCCAGGGATGTGGGTCCATACAAAACCAAATGAGGTGTTAAGGTCAGATCAAATGCAGCATCCGACGCGATTACATGCAGTAGTCTCTATGCCTATGGCTCGCGAATGCCTAAATTATACTGTATAGATCACGCCCAAATATTATGCTTTTCTCGTCAATTCTTTTTTACCTATCTTTTCTCCAACAGACGACGCTATGCCAGAACAGGAACAGAAAAGCAGAACGAGATTTATTGATGACCTGGAGAAAAATATCAAAGGAGAAGTGCTCAGTGACGACTATTCCCTGGGAATGTATTCCACCGATGCTAGTTTTTACCAGATACGACCGGTGGCCGTGGTATTGCCTTTAGACGAGTCGGATGTAAAGACTGCTGTCAAAATCGCCAACGACTATAAGCTTAAGATTCTTCCGCGCGGAGGTGGAACCAGCCTGGCGGGGCAGACGGTGGGTGAAGGCATCGTAATTGACTTCTCGAAATACATGAATAAGATCATTGAATTCAATGAAAAGGAGCGATGGATAAGAGTTCAACCGGGACTTGTTCGTGACGAATTGAACGAAGAAATGGCTAAGTACAATCTACATTTTGCTCCTGACCCTGCAACGTCGAGCA
>DASVBA010000455.1:0-4696 GCA_036376095.1 Chryseolinea sp. | reverse complement strand
GACCGTGCAGCAAAATATTCGGAGGAACAATTACACCCCTTCGGGGTTGCGAATTCTCAAATGTCCTGCTTCTATAATAATGCCACCCCTTCGGGGTTTCGTTGTTCCTGAAGTTTCTACTAATGCATTTCTCAACGGTAGTAGTAAATACTTGATTGTGTTTTGTTGATTGTTGTTTTATTGAATATTGGGTGTTTCCCCATGCTCCTTCCGCCTCATCAAACGCTTTCCTCATATACTGCTAAAAAAGACAAAAAATAAAATAGACGTTTTAGACGACCTTCGCTAAGTGGCAAAATCTACTTGATTATTGATTATTGTTTTGTTGAATATTGAGTGTTTTGTTGATTGTTGTTTTGTTGAATATTGAGCGTTTCTATGGGACGCAGTTAATAACACCCAATAATTGTTGAACAACTATTCCTAATGCGCTGCTCCTTCCGCCTCCTCCAGTGCTTTTCTCACATCGTCCCGCACTTTCTTGATTTTCTCCATCTCACCTTCCAGATATTCCCTGGCTTGTTCTTCCCCCAGGCTATCCGGAAGTGGATTGAACTGGCGCATCCATACCATCATACCTTCGCTTGCCGAATCAAGCTGTAAAATTTTGCCTTCGATTTCCTTTTTCTTGTCGTCGGCCATGCCCGGAGTATTGTCAATCTTTTCCTTCAGCTGCCCCTTGAGCTGATACATGTGATCCATTTTAGGCATTACTTCATCATGCACTTTCATCACTTCATCGTACAATGCCTGGTTTCCTCCTTCCACTGCCCCATGTGTATCCGGATCGTGACCTTCGTGGTCATGGTGGTCGTCGTTTGACTTCTGACTGCAGCTCCAAATTATCAGTAGCATTACCGGAAGCAGGGTATTGGAAAGGATCGTTCTCATAGATTTCGTTCGTTTTACCCTCAAAGGTAAAAGTTTTGATCCTGTTTTTGAGTTTAGGTGCTAACTAACAACCATTAGTTTCAGAAAATTTTCAGCGAAAGATGATAGGGCTGCTTGCAACTCAGACGAAAAACACTTTATCTTTGAAGCACTTCAATAGAAGCAATGAAAATCAACAACACATCTTTTTACTTTTATTATTTCTTTTTTAGCACCCGAACGGGACTTTAAGAGAACTGCGTTGTTGAATAACGATAAAGAAAACTCGAAAGTCCCGGAAAAACCGGGACTTTTTCTTTTATATGGCAAAGAGAAAAAAACTAAGCGTTGCAATACAGGGGATAGCGGCCAGCTTTCATGAGATGGCTGCGCTCAATTACTTCGAAGAACCTATCGATACGATTGAATGCCTGACCTTTCATCAGCTTTGCGAAAATCTGAAAAGCGGTAAAGCTGACGTTGCCGTTATGGCTATCGAAAATTCGATCGCAGGAAGCATCCTCCCTAACTACTTTCTTCTCCAGGATTACCATTTCAGCATAGTCGGCGAAATTTACTTGCCCATACACATGCATTTGCTGGTTCTCCCTGGAGTAAAGCTGAGCGATGTCAGGACAATTGAGTCTCATCCGATGGCGATACGCCAGTGTTCTGAATACTTACAGGCGCTTAACGGCGTGGAGATCCGGGAAAGCGATGATACCGCCCTTTCGGCAAAGAAAGTATCCGAATTGAAGCTCAAGAACACCGCGGCGATCGCTAACGAATCGGCTGCAAAAAAATGGGGACTTGAGATATTGGAAAAGAGGATCGAGACCCACAAGAAAAATTTCACCCGGTTTCTAATTCTTACAAAACGTAGCAATGGCAAGATCGACTGCAATAAAGCATCCCTCAGCTTTGAGGTCGCTAACGAGGTGGGAAGTCTCGCTGACGCGCTCATGACGTTTAAGAACAATAGTATCAACCTCACCAAGATTCAATCCATTCCTATCATTGGAAGGCCCAGTGAATATTCGATTCACGTTGACGTGGAATGGAAAAAGAGGAAAAACTACGATGTCGCAATGCACCAGGTGTTGAGACAGGTAAAGAATCTGAACGTGCTTGGCGAGTATAAAAAGGGAAAGATCGAGTATAAATAAGAGGACCATGATAAAGACAGCAAAACGGATCGCGAACGTGGAAGAATACTACTTCAGCAGAAAGCTGGCTGAGGTCCGCGCACTGGATACGCCCGAACTGAGAGTTATTAATCTCGGTATCGGGAGCCCGGACCAGGCTCCGTCGACATCGACCATTGAGGCATTGACCGTGTCGGCGAAGAATCCCGCGAACCACGGGTATCAGAATTACAAAGGTATTCCGCAGTTGAGAAAAGGCATTGCTGACTTTTACCAGAGGACGTACGGCGTTTCGATCGATTCCGAAACTATGATATTGCCGTTAATGGGATCGAAGGAAGGGATTATGCACATAGCGATGGCGTTCGTTGACGAGGGTGACGAAGTGTTGATTCCGGATCCAGGATACCCGACGTATTCATCTGTGGCTACATTGGTCGGCGCTACGCTCAGGCCATACGCTTTACGTGAAGATCTCAACTGGGGAATAGACATTGAAGCGCTAAAGAAGAGTGATCTCTCAAAGGTTAAGATCATGTGGGTAAACTTCCCGCACATGCCCACCGGCAGGACTGCGTCACGTGCTGAGCTTAAAGAACTGGTTGACCTGGCACGCAAGCATCAATTTCTGATCGTAAATGATAATCCGTACAGCATGATCCTCAATGATGCACCCCTCAGTATCCTGTCTATCGAAGGTGCAGAGGAAGTCGCGCTTGAATTGAATTCGCTGAGCAAATCACACAATATGGCAGGCTGGCGCATTGGATGGGTAGCTGGTAAAAAAGAATTTGTTGAAGCAGTTTTGAAAGTAAAAAGCAATATGGACTCAGGAATGTTTCTTGGTTTGCAACATGCAGCCGTGGAAGCACTGAAGAACGGATCAGAATGGTTCACCTCACTCAACAAGGTTTACTCAGATAGAAAGAAGATAGCCACGGGGTTGCTGGACGTTTTAGGCTGCACCTATGCGCCCAAACAGTCGGGGCTATTCGTCTGGGCAAAAGCTCCGGACTCGATAGCCGATGTTGAGAAGTGGATCGATGAGATCCTGTATGGCACAAAAGTATTTATAACCCCTGGCTTCATTTTCGGCGAGGCCGGGAGACGTTACATAAGAGTCTCGCTGTGTTGTACTGTCGAGATGTTGAACGAAGCATTGACGCGAGTAGAGAAATTTATCAGTGAAAAGACTGACAAAGCTGGAAAACAACCGGCTGTCAGGGTTTAAATAGATCGATGATGAAAGCAACGGTTATTGGATTGGGGTTGATAGGTGGATCAATGGCACTGGATCTAAGGAAGTCCGGGCTTGTCACTGAATTGACGGGTATTGATTCAAATCCGGAGCATACCCGTCAGGCCATTGATCTGGGACTGGTAGACGTGATCGATACGGACAAACATTCGCTTTCTTCTGCGGATCTGATTGTACTGGCAATTCCGGTGAGCAGCTTGTGTAAGCTACTTCCGTCGATCCTCGATGTAATAAAGAAGGAAGCGGTTGTTATCGACTCTGGTTCTACGAAGAGCCTCATTTGCCGCGCAATTGCCGGGCATAAGAATCGCGAGCAGTTTGTAGCATCGCACCCCATCGCAGGTACCGAAAATTCGGGACCTTCGGCAGCTTTCGAAGGATTGTTCAAGAACAAAACCAACATAATTTGCGAGAAGTCAAAATCCTCTGCGTATGCCCTTGAAGTTGCCGGTCGTGTTTTCGATGGTCTTGGTATGAATACCATTTTTATGGAGCCGGAAGAACATGATAAACACGTGGCGTATGTGTCGCACTTATCTCACGTGAGCTCCTTCCTTTTGGGACAGACAGTTCTGGATATTGAACGTGACGAGAAAAATATCTTTGCATTGGCCGGTAGCGGATTTGCGTCAACGGTGCGGTTGGCTAAAAGTTCGCCCGATATGTGGGCCCCTATTTTCGAACAGAATGCCGAGTATCTAAGTCAGGCATTGCTTGAATATATAATGCACTTGCAACGGTTTCAGTACCACCTCATGAAACGTGATGGAAAGGAACTTCATCGCATCATGACTGAGGCAAACAGAATTCGGGAAATATTAAATGGAATCGAACATAAAAATCCAAAACCAGTAGTAGAAAAATAATAATGAAAACAATATGAAAAAGGTATTGCAGCTCGAATCAATCACAAAATGGCTTCCCACTGCTAACAAGCCCATAATAATCAGCGGCCCCTGCAGTGCAGAAACTGAGGAACAAACAATTGCTACAGCAAAACAACTTGCCGCAACGGGTAAGGTAAACGCATTACGTGCGGGTATCTGGAAACCCCGGACGCGTCCAGGTCAATATGAAGGAGCCGGTGAAGAAGGATTGAAGTGGCTTATACAGGCAAAGAAAGAAACAGGCTTACCTGTAACTACTGAAGTTGCCAATGCCGCGCATGTAGACGCGTGTCTCAAAGCTGGCGTAGATATTCTTTGGGTCGGGGCCAGGACAACGGTAAATCCGTTTTCTGTTCAGGAAGTTGCTGATTCACTGAAAGGCGTAGATATCCCTGTGATGGTGAAAAATCCGATCAACCCTGACCTTGAGTTATGGATTGGCGCCCTTGAAAGATTGAACAAAGCCGGTATAACCAAACTTGCAGCCATTCACAGAGGGTTTTCTTCCTTTGAAAAAGGGCCTTTCAGAAATGCAC
>DASVBA010000447.1:0-4358 GCA_036376095.1 Chryseolinea sp. | reverse complement strand
TTCTCAAACTTTACGTTTTTCCTCAACGATCCGATAAATGGCGATCAGATCCAGCAAAAGGAATCCCGGATGATCTATGGGTACCGTGGAAATTACAATACGACAGGATCACTATTCGGAAGACCGCTTCGGACAGAATTCGGAGCTGGTTTACGTATCGATGACATCAGCGACGTCAGCCTTTCACATACAATTAAGCGCGAGTTTCTGAGCGACTTCAAAAGGGGTGACATTTTCGAGTCTAACGTAAACGCATACGTAAATGAAGTTTTTGATCTCACTGAAAAAATAAGTCTTATTGCAAGTGTTCGTTTCGACTATTTCCAGTTTCGTTATAAAGACCAGCTTTTTGAAACCAATGATTCGGAATCAAGATCAATTGCAAGCCCAAAGCTGAACATTACCTACCAGATTGACAGAACGACCCAACTTTATGTCCGTAGTGGTTTTGGTTTTCATTCCAACGATGCACGCAGCGTGACTAAGCAGGACGGCATCGAGATCCTGCCGCGTGCTTTTGGAATCGACCTGGGGGTAAACTCAAAGCTTACCGACAAATTCCTGCTGAACGCGGCATTGTGGAGACTTGACCTGGAACAAGAGTTCGTATATGTTGGAGACGAAGGCGTCGTCGAGCCAAGCGGAAGGAGCCTGCGCGAAGGCATAGACCTGTCCCTCCGTTACGAAATATCCCCATGGCTATTTGCTGACGCGGACGTGAATTTCACCCGCCCCAGATCTAAAGACGAACCAGAAGGAAACAATTACATCCCACTCGCGCCGACCTTTTCAACCATTGGTGGCTTAACGCTCACGTTCAAGAACGGCTTTGCCGGAAGCTTTCGTTACCGCTATCTCGCCGACAGGGCCGCCAATGAGGACAAGAGCGTAATTGCTGATGGTTATATTCTCGCCGATGCCACGTTGAATTACACGCGACCAAATTTCGAAATTGGCCTTTCAGCAGAAAACATCTTCAACATCGAATGGAACGAAGCGCAGTTTGATACTGAGTCCAGGCTTAAGGATGAAGCTGAACCAGTGTCGGAAATTCACTTCACTCCAGGTACACCGTTGTTTGTTAAGTTGAAGCTGTGCTTTAGTTTTTAGAGGGATTCTCTGTAAAACGGCCGCTGTCCGTCAATCGTTATCCGTTATCTGCGGACATGTGCCAGATTGTGGAATTCGGCAATACCATATGATTAACGGATAACGATTCCCAGGGTAAAATGATCCAAGTGCCGCGGCTTCTTCTTGTTCACGCGAGCCCATGACCCTTCATGGTGCTTATTTTTTTACCACGAGCAACAGATCGAGGGCATTCGTTGCATCATCCACAACAATGTAGTCTTCATGCTTGATGTCCGTGACAAGATGGCGATCACTTGATTGGAGCTTATTCCTGTTCCAACGATTCAGAATTTCATAGGGAATCCGCAGGATAGATGCTGGCAAATTGTATTGAAGATTAAAAATATCAAACCGCGTAAAGCGCCGCACTGACTTTTTATTCTCTTCGTAGTACTTCATCACTTTTTCATTTCCTGTGATCCCCTTCATCTCCACATTACTGAAGAATTTCTGTGCAAGTGCGGTTAATTCATCCGGGAGGTATTCCCGCACATGCCACGGGTTCCTTGAAAGGGACATCTTTCTGTTAGGGGTTGTAATGAGCGCGACACCGCCTTTCTTAAGTACCCGGTGGATCTCCTGCAAATACAACGCATCGTTTTCAATGTGTTCGATCACCTGGAAGCTAACCACAAAGTCATAGGCGTTGTCTGCCAATGAGGTCAACGGCGGCAGGTTCATACTGATGAACTTCGCCGTGGGAAATCTTTTTTGCAGCCCCTCAATTGCGTCCTTGATCTTGTCAACGGCCGTAAAACTTGAAACGCGTTCCAACAAAGTCGTGACGCCTCTCCCCTCGCCGCAACCAATTTCAAGAATATCACCACGAACGTAGTCGGCAGCCACAACATACGCCTTAAACAGCCGTTGATGGATTGGATTGTCTGAGGCAATTGCTTCGCTGGTGATCTCGGTGGTATAAACTTTAGCCATAAGGCCGCAAAATTAACGGATTTGGTTGCGTTCGATAAGCAGATTATTGAAATTTTGAGGATTATTGAAATAGTTATCTACTTGTTTGTGGGCAGTTAATCGAGACACATCTGGAATTCAAAATTACTCACTTCATTGATTACACTGAACGTAGTTTAAAAAACCTTCGTTAATTTGATCATATATGCGATATGTTCTAGTGGTATTACTTTTCTTTGGCCTCGGGGCGCTGGCTCGTGCCCAGGCGCTTCGGGATGTCAATTATAACTTTCTTTACGATCCGACTGAGCCGTTCACACTAAACATCAAAATCGTCCGGTCGGGGTCAGCGTGGACAGCCCTCTACAATTTCACGTTACGGGACTCTGCCCAACGCATGGACCAATATCACATAACGTGGGATCTACGACCCTCGATCGATGAAAAACAAGGAACTGCCATCGAGCAGTCAGCCGTCAAAAAGACCGTCTCTTCCGGCGTTCAGCAGGATGGGGAAATTAGCATTCCCCTATCAGCGTCTCAACAAGTTCTGTCAGTACGGGTGCTTAACAATGCCGTCAAACGGGCATGGATGATGTACAGGATCCTTGATCCAAATTATCCGGTCAATACCTACCTGATGAGTAACGGGAAGCCTGTCGGTACAAACTATGTTAAGATCAACACGGGTGTTACGTTGGCGGGTGACAGTGATAACAAGGTAATTTCTTACTACGAAGACGATTTTCCAGCGGCAGTGCCTGCGTTTTCCGAAGGCATGGCCAAGGTGGCGCGTAGCATGGAGGTGGATTCCACATTCGCCCTCTCAGCAAATCAGGAAATATCTTTTTCAAAGCCTGGTCTATACCTGGTGCAGAAAGATACATCTTCTGCTGAAGGTTTGGCTTTCAGAGTACAGGATGATTATCCAAGGTTGGCAAGGGTTGAAAGCCTAGCGGACCCGTTGATCTACATATGTACAAAACAGGAATTCGAAAAGATAAAGGCCGCTAAAGGCGATAAGAAGGCATTTGATCGCGTGATCCTCAGCGTTACTGGAAACACGGAAAGAGCTAAAAATTTGATGCGCAATTATTTCAAACGCGTTGAATGGGCAAATGCCTACTTTACTTCTTACAAGGAAGGATGGAAAACTGACCGGGGCATGATCTATATTCTCTTCGGGTTACCGGAAGAGGTATACAAGTTCAGCGATCGCGAAGTATGGAATTATAAAAGCGCATCTTTAAAGGCCACTTTCAATTTTGTTAAATCAAGCACGTTGTTCGATCCCGACAATTATGTGCTGATCCGTGAAAAGAAATTCCAGGAAACCTGGTACGAAAAGGTTGACTTGTGGCGGAACGCCCGTTTTTGAAAATTCCTGAGCTCATGGAAAGGCGTACTTCATTATTCATAGTGCCCACCCCTATTGGTAATCTTGGAGACATAACGCTAAGGGCCTTGGAAACTTTAAAATCCGTCGATCTCGTCCTGGCGGAAGATACGCGTACTTCCGGATTTCTTCTTAAACATTATCAGATCCAAAAACCGCTGGAGAGCTTTCACAATTTCAACGAACATAAAAAAGTCAGCAGTTTAATTTCCCGGATGGAAAATGGAGAAGTCATCGGATTGGTATCTGATGCAGGGACTCCTGGCATTTCAGATCCTGGATTTCTCATTATTCGTGCTTGTCTTCAGGCCGGATTGAAGGTGGATTGTCTGCCTGGCGCGACAGCATTTGTTCCTGCTCTGATCAAATCAGGTTTGCCGTGCGACCGTTTTGTGTTCGAAGGCTTCTTGCCCCATAAAAAAGGGAGACAGACACTTTTGAAAAAATTAGCCGACGAAGAGCGTACGATAATATTTTACGAATCGCCTTACCGCCTGGTCAAAACGTTGGAGCAACTGAAGGAATATTTCGGGGGAGACCGAATTGTGTCCGTATCGCGTGAACTCACGAAAATGTTCGAAGAAACTATAACGGCGTCGGTGACAGATGTGCTGGCTCACTTTCAGGCAAAGGACGTAAAAGGTGAAATTGTAGTAGTCGTTGCGGGCAAATCCTAATTATCGCTCATGACCGCTTTACAAAAAATTAAGGGCAGTCCAACATCGTTACTCATTATTGCAGCCATTCTCCTGTTTCTGGCTGTATTAGTGCATGAATTGTTCATTTTTATCGCAATAGCTCCTTTGTTTGCCTTATTGGATATAAGAATAGAAGTCAAAAGCGCCTATGCCGTGCTTTCAGGCCTGTTACCATTGGCGGCCATAGCGTTTTTAATGCGTGAAATTTCCCCCGCTACAGG
>DASVBA010000429.1:0-2744 GCA_036376095.1 Chryseolinea sp. | reverse complement strand
TAAAGGTGAACCTGTTCAGGGCCAGAAATGCTGTGCGTGAAAAATTGACTAAAATCAACGCCTATGGACTCTAACAGACTTAACGAGTTGCTTAGCAAGTATTGGAACTGTGAGACGTCGCTCGAAGAGGAGGCCGAGTTGCGTGAACATTTTAAGTCGGGTAATATACCCGACGAGCTAAGAGAGACGGCTCCCCTGTTCCACTATTTTGAAGAGAATAAAAAAAAATCACTCAACGATATTTCCTTCGACGGGCAGGTGCTGGAAAAGATCAAAACGCCAGGAAAACAAGGCCAGATGGCTAGGCTGGTCTACAATTCCATGCGCATAGCTGCAGGATTGACCGTTGTACTCGCTGCCACATGGTTTATCAGAAACGAAATAAGGAGTACGACACCACAGGAGGTAGTCGATACCTATGACGACCCAAAGATGGCGTTCGAAGAAACCAAGAAAGCCTTGATGATGATCTCGAAAAGCTTTGGAACGGCGGAGCAGGAAGCGAAGAAGATAAATTTGTTCAATGAAGCACAGGAAGAAATACAAAAGAACAAAGACGAAAAGCTTTAGACTAACAACAGAACACACCGAAAACAGATTGAATTAAAAGTATTGTAATATGAAAAAGGTAATAGCAGCACTCGTAATGATGGTGGTAATGAATGGGGCCTTTGGGCAGGACGCCATCTCCAAATTTTTCTCAAAGTACCAGAACGATGAGTCGTTTAGTCAGGTGACTGTTTCCAGCAAGATGTTTGGACTGTTCACGAATATGGAAGCCGAAACGCCGGAGGATAAGGAAGTACTTGAAGCCATAAGTAAATTAAAAGGGCTACGCATCCTTGGAAAAGATGATGCCCGAAATGCCCGCGAACTCTACAAAGAGGCGTTTACGCTGATACCAATGAAGGAATACGAGGAACTGATGTCGGTCCGCGATAAGGATAAAGACATGAAGTTCCTTATCAAAGAAAATGGTGGAAAGATCTCGGAATTGCTGATGATAATGGGAGGAAACGAACAGTTCATGGTGTTGAGTCTGTTTGGCGAAATCGACCTGAAACAGATCTCGCGTATAGGCAAGAAGATGGATGTCAAGGGCCTTGAGCATCTTGATAAGATGGACAAGAAAAATTAAATCCACGATAGACGTAATTAACGGGTGCAACCCGTGACTTACAATTTGCATCTGATGCACAAAGATCCAATTCTATGAAAACAGTTTGCGCAGGAGTTATTCTTTCTATGGTCCTCGCCACAGGCGGCTATTCACAAAGCAATAGCTTTATAGCGCTGAAGGAGAAATTCGCGTACCATCATGATGTTTATTCGTTTAGCACCAGTGCATTTCTCGGCGGTACGATATTGAAGCTGGCCGGGGAACACGAGTTCTACGATGCGGTAAAAAGCATTAAACGTATCAGCGTAATTGCGATTCCCAAAGACGCGTTCAGACATGAAAACGTGAGTGTATCGGGATTTAAAAAAATTATGCGCCAGGACTCTTTTCAGGAACTGGCGCGCATGAAGGATAATGGTGATATCGTAACATTTTATATGAGACCAACCGAGTCCAGGAATAATCGTTACATGATCTTAGTGGAAGATTCCGATAATGTAGTTGCTATTGAATTAACTGGTTATATTGATCCGGAATTTTTACTAAAATGTGAGTCTCACACCAACAAAGAGAAATCCTAATAAGTATGGGCCTGAAGACTATTGTAGCCTTGTTGTTGTCGGTTCTTTCTTTACCAGCATTGTCGCAAACCAAGACGACAGAGGCGCTTCAAAAAAAACATAGTGACGCCCTGGCCTTCTATTTTTACAACAACACGTTGCGGATGTTAAATCAGAAGGAAGATCCAGGCTTTGACGAATTGGTCAAAGACATTGAAAAAATGAAATTTCTGGTGATTGACAAGAATCAAAACTTTGGCCCCTCAGATTATAAAAATCTGGTGTCGGGGTATAAGGCAGAAGCCTTCGAAGAGATAATGACAAGCAGATTGGAAGGGAAGAACTTTGACGTCTTTTTGAAAGAGCAGAACGGGAGGACGAAGGGGATGATCGTTACCGTCAATGATTCTTCAAACCTCTACGTACTCGATATCGTTGGAAGCATAGCCCTCAACAAGATCACCAGCTTGTTCAATACCATCGATGGAAGCTCCGATATCGCGGAGAAGATCAGGGAAATGGCAAAAAAAGATTAATATCTTGTAATAGATATTTTTCTCTATCGACTTATTGACGAAATCACTTACACTTGGAAACAGTACTCTCCATCAACGGGCTAACCAAAAATTTCGGCCGGCTTTGCGCTGTCAATAACCTCAGCCTGGAGGTAAAAGCCGGGCAGGTCTTTGGCATGTTAGGACCGAATGGAAGCGGCAAGACGACAACGTTAGGTATGTTGATGGGCGTCATTAACCCGACAGCCGGAAACTATTCATGGTTTGGCAGACAACCAGACCATGAGGTTCGTAAGAAAATAGGAGCTGTCCTTGAGCATCCCATCTTCTATCCCTACCTGAGTGGTCAGAAAAATCTTGAGCTCAACGCCAAGATCAAACAATGCTCTCCCCACAATATTTCAAATGTGCTTGAGCTCGTAGAGTTGAAAGACCGGCGTGATGACAAGTATAAAACGTATTCATTGGGAATGAAACAACGGCTGGCTATCGCCTCCGCATTGTTGAATGAGCCCACGGTGTTGATCCTCGATGAGCCCACCAACGGTC
>DASVBA010000424.1:0-3093 GCA_036376095.1 Chryseolinea sp. | reverse complement strand
GGTTCAGGTTTTGATTCGCGGTTAACAATTTCATAATAGAGCGAATTGCATGAATTCAGCAAGATAGATCTACCTTTGCATTGAAACTTCACCACAGTTACCCAAGTGGGTGATCCTCAACGAAGGGTTGTCCAAGTTGATATGGGAAAAAAGAGGAAGCGGGACGTAGAGCTCGTTATATTATCCGATGTACACCTTGGCACCTACGGTTGTCATGCGGATGCTCTTCTTCGCTATCTGAAAACCATTAAGCCAAAAAGACTAATCCTCAACGGTGATATTATCGACATGTGGCAGTTTACAAAACGTTACTGGCCAAAGTCGCACATGCAGGTTGTGAAGCATATAACCGGCTTACTTGCAAAGAACACCAAGATCATTTATCTGACAGGTAATCACGATGAGATGCTGCGCAAATTCTCTGGTTTCCGGATTGGATCCTTTCACATCGACAACAAAGTCGTTTTGAAACTAGCTGGCAAGAAGGCCTGGATCTTCCACGGAGACGTATTTGATGTCACGATGAAGTATTCCAAATGGCTTGCGAAGCTTGGGGCTGTTGGGTACGATATGTTAATTCTCATTAACACGTTTGTCAATTGGTGCCTGGTCAAGTTTGGCAAGGAAAAGATATCGCTTTCTAAACGTGTAAAAGACAGTGTGAAGTCGGCCGTGAAGTTTATCAATAATTTTGAGAAAGTGGCTGCAGATATCGCAATCGAAAATGGCTTTGATTATGTAGTATGTGGGCACATTCATTACCCGGAGATCAAAAGGATCATTACGGAGAAAGGCCAGGTGATGTATTTGAATTCAGGAGATTGGGTTGAAAATCTCACGGCTCTTGAATTCAATGAAGGCGAATGGAAGATTTATCGTTATCTTGAAGATGTTAAAGCTCAGTCAATCAAATTGCCCAAACGTTTTGGCAAGAACCTCGACAACGACGAGATCTTCCGGGGGTTGGTCAACGAATTCTTAAAAACCAAGAAGTGAAAATCCTCTATGCAATCCAGGGCACTGGCAACGGCCACCTTGCACGCGCCGAAGAAGTTATTCCTTTTTTAAGACAATACGGAGATCTCGACCTTTTCGTGAGCGGTGCGCAAGCCGACATAAAGTTGAGTTATCCTGTCAAGTACAAATCAAAAGGA
This sequence comes from Chryseolinea sp., assembly GCA_036376095.1. Taxonomy (GTDB): domain Bacteria; phylum Bacteroidota; class Bacteroidia; order Cytophagales; family Cyclobacteriaceae; genus Chryseolinea. The sequence goes on along the minus strand of DASVBA010000424.1, from coordinate 1,939 downwards.
TTGAGTTTTTATTTTGGCGAAAGCGGCGGTATCAACTTCCTTAAAACTTTCAAGAACAATAGTTCAAAGGATGTTTACAGAGAGATTAAAAAGTTTCCGGTGGAAAATTATGATTTCGTCATCAACGATTTTGAACCCATTTCTTCCTGGGCATGCAGAAAACGCGAAATCCCCTGTATCGCTCTGAGTCATCAATCGGCATTATTGTCACCTAAGGTTCCAAGGCCAAGAAAAATGGATCCGGTGGGCGAGTGGATACTTCACAATTATGCACCAGCCGACAAACACGTAGCGTTTCATTTTGAAAAGTATGATAAGAATATATTCACTCCTGTTATCCGTTCCGCTATACGAAATTGTAAAATAGAAGTGAAGGACCACTATACTGTTTATTTGCCCGCATATGATGATCGCAAACTTGTGCCATTGCTGTCAAAGATACCTGTTGAATGGCATGTGTTTTCAAAGCATACCAGAAAAGCCTATCAATCGGGAAAAGTTGCCGTTTATCCCGTTAATAGCCAGGATTTTGCGACGAGCATGACCACTTCAAGGGGCGTTCTTTGTGGCGCGGGTTTTGAAACTCCAGCGGAAGCGTTGTTCCTGAAAAAAAAATTGATGGTGGTGCCTATGCGATCACAGCTTGAACAATTTTATAACGCCGCATCACTCAAACAACTTGGTGTGCCTGTATTGAAGAAAATGAGAAAAAAAAGTCTGGACAAGATACAGGAGTGGGTCGATAGCAGCATTCATGTTGATGTCAACTACGAAGATGTTACCGCTGAGGCAGTCTCACTAGCGGTTAAGCTGGCCAGGAAATAAATCTATTGTTAACTTCATTCCCATTCAATCTCAAATCTTCATTTCCCCGTAACTGGATTGTAAAGAGGGGATAACAACATGTGCGTAAATTCGCATGAAGATTATGGGTGAGAAAAGATCGTTCCGGGTATTGCTGGTGGATGACGACAGGGACATTCTGGAGTTATTGGCATACAACCTTGAAAAGGAAGGTTTCAAAGTGAAGATTCTGGAAGAGAGTTGGGAAGCGGTAAAGGTTGCGATAGAGTTCATGCCTGATCTTGTTATTCTTGACATTATGATGCCACATCCAAATGGCATCGAGATATGCAAAGAACTGCGCAGCCTCAAAAGTTTCGAGGATACTTATATTTTCTTTCTCACTGCCAAATCCGAAAGTTACTATCGTCAAGCTGCTCTGGATACCGGTGGAGATGACTTTATAGAAAAAGTGGTGGGACTTCGGGCCCTCACGTACAAAGTGAAGACCGTTTTGAAGAGACGCTTTGTAATTCGAAAGAGTATCCCAGAGCTTCGGATCGGAAACCTTATCATCAGCAGGAAATCCAATTCCGTAAAAATAGGCGGATCAGAAGTGGCGTTGAGCAAACCGGAATTCGAGTTGCTATTCTTTTTTGCTCAAAACCCGGGAAAGATCATTTCTCAGGAGAACTTGCTCCGAAATATCTGGGCTCAGAAATCTACTTATTTGACACGTCAATCGAGGTTTATATTCAGAACCTGAAAACGAAATTGGGCTTTGAACTCATCCGCCGTACAACGGACAATCGTTATAGATTGACGCTCTGATCAGCCGGCGCGTTTCGATTTTCCAGAAGCAACCTCCTGTCGCCGCATTTCGGTAATTATTAAGTTTAGTGGAATGATTTTGATACTCAGCATGCTTTTTGTGTATGTATTTCGTTAGTTCGCTGAAAGACCCATGAACGATTCGCTGGAACGATTTCTGAAGGAAGCAAAAGCTCGCATTACACGTTGGTACGGATATCTGGCCCAGCAAGGCATTGCGCGGGTCATTTTCGTTTCCATAGCAGGCTTTTTCGCATTTGTCCTCTTTTTCGTCGTTCTGGTGTGGATTGGTATTTTCGGCAGGATACCATCGAAAAAGGAACTC
>DASVBA010000421.1:0-4639 GCA_036376095.1 Chryseolinea sp. | reverse complement strand
TACCGGGTCGCTAAGTAAATAACATTTTTTTAAAAGGAGTTCTTGCGATCAAACAAAATATGAATTAGTGCTTTTTGGTTCTTCCTATGGATTCCTTTGTAAATTTCCTTTGAGCCTACACCGGAAGCATGGAAACAAATAACAAACGAAGAAGTGTTAGAGTAACATAAAGTAGCGGGGTGCCCTTAATTAGACTATTCAAGTTGGATATTTTGGTGAATATGGTTTTCATTCGAAAAAGGCATAACGGCTACTTTCCTTCCTGCATTGGGGGACGGAATCCCGTTAGAATGGCAGGAGTGATCGTCAAGAAAAACATTTTCGAGAATTAATTGAGTATTTTTTGGTTTAAGAATCCATTGGCATGAAAAAATCGATTGGAAATCTGAACAGACGGGCTTTTCTCCAGGCTAGCATCGCTGCCACAGGCGGAGTTTTACCGCTTCGAACAATACTGGGTCAGAAAGGAGGAGATCCATCGCATCAGGCGGAATTGGCACTCCAACCTTCAGGTGTAGTCGCGATTAAAAATGAAAATACTTTTAACAAAACCATACCTACCGCAACCGGAAACATTTTGCCAAACGACATGGGGATAACCAGTGTACATGAGCATGTCCCGATACCAAAGGATCCGGCCGAAAGGGATAAAAGTCTGAGCTTTGCAATAACGGAGTTGGAAAAAGCGAGGCAGCTTGGCCTTCAAACGATAGTTGCCGTTGGCCCGACGGAGGACGTGAGGGCAATCCGTGAAGTATCTGCAGCCACAAAAGTAAATATCATTTGCTGTACCGGTTTTTATGTGTTAAAAGACGAACAACAGACTTTTGGAGAGAAGGATTTTGCTCGTCATATGACGGATGAGATCGAGAATGGAATTCAGGGAAGTGATATAAAGCCGGGTGTGATCAAGGTTGCCACGCGCGCGCTACCCCTTACACAGGCAGAAATAAATTTGCTGACGGCTGCCGCGAAAATACAAAAGCAACACGGTTTGCCAATGTGCATTCATTCCGTCACGGGTTGTGCAGAACAGCAACTGATTCTCGAAAAGGGCGGCGCGAACCTTGAACATTGTTATTTTTCACATGTTGAAGCCACTTTCGGCTGGAGCGGCAGAAATGTAGATCAGGAAATTGATTACCTGGAAGGCGTTGTTAAAAAAGGTAGCACGCTGTGCTTTAATAACTTCGGAAACTGGAATCATACGAAACCGGAAGATCTCGCCAGGATCATCACCCAACTTACACGGCGTGGTTATGATGATAAAATGGTTGCGACAATGGACCTCATTTGGTCTTTTGAAAATAGCCAGCTTAAAATATTGTGGGAAGACACGAATGAAGGAGGTAAGGATCGTACCTATTCCTATCTTATTCGTAAGGTTGTTCCATGGTTGAAGGAAAATAATGTTTCTCAGTCCACCATTGACAAGTTGATAGTTGACAATCCAAGGAAACTATTTACTGCCTGGTGAAAAAACTATTCGATTGGAATTGGCCATTCACACCCCAAAACACACACATTGTGAGTTCACTTAACGGACAAAAATGAAGATTTACATCCTGTTTTTCCTTATGTCACTCAGTGTTGCACTCTGCGCACAAACGCAGAAACAACTTTATATCTCAAATGATGATCACACAGATTATATGTGGACAGCCAATGAAGAGCAATACAAAGAGGCTTTTCTCGAGATGCTCGATTATTATATAGCTCAAAGCGATCAGACCGCATCATTGCCTTCCGCATTCCAAAGTCGTTTTAATTGTGATGGTACGTATTGGTTATGGGAGTATGAAAAGCACAAAACACCTGCAGCGTTTCAGAAGCTGATCGACAAGATCAAGTCTGGGCATATTAGTGTACCCTACAACGCAATGGTGTCATGTTATGGCGCGATCCCTGCTGAAGGAATTTTGCGGGGCATGTATTATGCGGGACACCTCGAAAGAAAATACGGGATCAAATTGGATCAGGCCGTTGCAATGGAGAACCAAACCCTGCCGTTGGGGTTGGGCTCCTTATGGGCAGGATCCGGGGTGAAGTACAGTTGGAAGGGAGTTTGCAATTGCGCCACCAAGGTGAAAGACTTAAAAAAAAGGGATAAAGAAATATACTGGTATAAAGGGCTTGATGACAGTTCCGTTTTAATGAAATGGTATTCGATAACGGGAGATAATATGCAACTAGGCGGCTATGCTGAGGCTCGCAATCCGTCGCATGCAGTAGATCAACTTACTGCGCTCTGCACTTCTCCTCAATATCCCTATCATATTGCCGGCGCCTTCGGTTACGGCTGGGATGACCTGCGAACTACCACTGATATTTTTCCCGCAACCGCTCGTGAGAAGACAACTCCTGAAAGACAAATCATCGTGTCCAATCACTCCGATTTTTTCAAAGCGTTTGAGGCCGCTTACGGAAAAGTAATTCCGCAGGAATCGGTGGCATATGGTAACGAATGGGATTTATACAGCGCGTCAATGGCTGAGGTGTCAGCAAAAGTTAAACGTTCCGTAGAAAAACTGCGGGCTGCTGAAGCGATGTCGGCCATAGCTGGTCTTGGCGATAAAGATTTCGGGGCCGGCCTGGCAGACATGAGACAAGAAGCCTGGATGGCGCTTGGAATTTACTACGAACACGACTGGACGGCCGACGGCCCTGTTAAAAGAGATGATCGTGCGGCATGGCAACGAAAAGTTGAAAATCGGCTTACCTCGTATGTCGATTCATTGCACATAAAAGCAACTCAAAAGCTCGGAAACCAGATCAAAAAAAATGGAAATCAAACAAGATTTTATGCATTCAATCCGCTCAGTTGGAAACGTACGGATATATGCGACATCCCTTACAGGGGCTCCGGCGCTGCGAAAGTGTTTGAGGTTAGTTCGAATAAGGAAGTGCCATCCCAAAAGATAACGAGTAATGGAAAACAGTTTATCAGGATTCTGGCAACAGACATACCTTCCGTAGGCTATAAAGTGTATAAATTGATTGAGGGTAATCCAAAATCATTTCCAATCGCCGCTTCCTTTGAAAATAATGAACTTGAGAACGACTTTTTCAAAATAAAGACAACTAATCTGGGAGTGATTACAAGTCTGGTTGACAAGCGTAATGGTAACCGCGAATGGGTCGCTAATGTGAATGGAAAGTTTATGAATGATCTGGGATCAGGTACAAACCAGTCCGGAGTTGTGCGCTTAGAGCAAAACGGACCGGTCTCCGCTACGATAATTTGTCAGAGTAAAGAACCGTTGTCGCATACTACACGGATCACGTTATACCACGATATTCCAAGGATTGACATACACAATGAGATCACTGAGAATTTTAGTAATGTACAGAGCTGGTCATTTTCTTACAACCTTGATGGTGCTGAAGTGTGGCATGAAGAAACAGGGGCCATCCTCAAAGCGAGATTGACAACTCAAGGCGGCCATTATGCCTCGATGAATGCCCGCTTTGATTGGCTCACACTGCACCATTTCGCGGATATTCATGATGGAAAGAACGGCATTACATTATCCAATGCCGATTGCTCCTTTATGAAGCTAGGGAACAGCGCGTTCGGCGACCTTGATACGCAAACCCGTCAACTATCTGTATTGGCGGGCGGTCAGGTCGATGGTGAAAATCTTGGTATCCTTAAACAAGACGGTGATAGTCTTTTTATACAACGTTTCGCGTTGGGCATGCATAGGGATTTTAATGCCGCGGAGTCTATGCGTTTTTCCCTGGAACATCAGAATCCTTTTGTATGTGGTTTTGTCACGGGTACAGAACCAACCCTGCCGGAAAAAGAATATTCCTTTTTGTCGATCACCAATCCTGACATTATACTCTGGGGCATTAAGCCGGCAGAAGATGGCTACGACAAGGGCATGATCGCGAGAGTGTGGAACTTTATGGACAACAGCTCGGAATTTAAATTATCTTTTGAAAAGGATATTCATTCCGCTTTCCAGGCAACACATGTGGAAACAGACCTGCGACCTGCTGGTGTTGTTAATGGCGACCTGCAGGAATCGATCGGGAAGAATCAAATAAAAACGTTCAGGGTCGTACTCAAATCAAATTGATGGTCAAGCACAGGGACTCGCCCTCATGGTGATGTCATGAAGATTGCGTTTCACAATACTCCCGCTATTCAGGATACTTTCGATGGTCTCACTCGAACGAGATTTGATTTCCGATATCAGAATGTCTTTTGACACGATGCCGTTGAAAAATTTCGCCAACAACCATGGAAGCACTTCCACAGCATGTATCAAATGCAAATTTGATCATCTCCAATCAAAATAAGTCCTCTGCATTTGTTGTGATTCGTTTTGAACTTGGCTCGACGCAATAGAGCAGTCATCGGACTGTCCTCAGATGAATTAATTCGAAAGGGCATAGAAATTGTATCGCCTTAAAACGGACAAGTCTATGGATATACCTTTTATCTACTTCCTTCTACTGATTATTGCGGCCGCCGCGTCGTTGACATTTTTCGAAGACGAAAAATCAAAACGTCTTGATGCGAAGAGGAGGAGTAAAAGGGACAAAAGAAATTGAGGTCCTCGAAGTCAATGGGGACCTAAATCAAACGCAAGCTGTATGTACACATTTACAGAAAGGCCGCGGGTTCATT